>JAPZAN010000104.1 GCA_027460605.1 Candidatus Methanoperedens sp. | reverse complement strand
TTTATGATAGATTCAGAATGGTACAATCATCACTTCAGGTCTGGGAAGATTTCTTCAAGCGCTATTACTGGGAAGAAATACTTAAATTAGCAAATGAATACCCTGAAAAAAGAAGTCTTGGCATCCAGTTTCCCGATATTGAAAAATTCGATATGGAACTTGCGCGCGAGCTGATTGAACATCCTGAACAGGTACTTGCGCATGCAAACGAGGCTCTTTCGGCAATTGACCTTCCCGCTGATGTTGATTTTATTAATACACATATCAGGATTATCAGGCTTCCGGAACGCATACAGATAAGGGAACTCCGAAGCGCCAATATCAACAAACTGATAGCTGTATCGGGTCTTATCAGGAAAGCGACCGAGGTCAGACCCAAGATCGTAAAGGCGGCTTTCAAATGCCAGCGGTGCGGGGACGTAACTTTAATGCCCCAGGCGGAAGGAAAATTCGTAGAACCTTTCGAGTGCCAGAACGATAGCTGCGGGCGTAAAGGCCCTTTTAAATTGATGCATGAAGACTCCGAATTTATCGATGCGCAAAAGCTGCGGATACAGGAATCGCCGGATGACCTGCGGGGAGGCGAGCAGCCGCAAACCCTTGATGTGGATGTGGATGATGACCTTGCGGGGATTGTATCGCCGGGCGACCGAGTTGTTATGTCCGGAATCCTGCGCTCATTCCAGAGAAGCACACAGCAGGGAAAAAGCACGTTCTTTGACCTTGTGCTTGGCGGGGTGTCGATTGAGATAGAAGACAAGGAGTTCGAGGACATCGAGATATCAAAAGAGGACATCGAAGAAATTATGGCGCTCGGGAAAGACCCGAAAATCTACAACCAGATAATCTATTCGGTTGCGCCTTCGATTTATGGCTATGATGAAGTCAAGGAAGCCATGGCATTGCAGCTTTTTTCCGGGATTCCTAAAGTACTCCCCGACGGCACGCGGATACGCGGCGATATCCATATTCTTCTTGTCGGCGACCCCGGAGTCGCGAAATCCCAGTTGCTGCGCTATGCCGTGCGGCTTGCTCCCCGCGGCATATACACAAGCGGCAAAAGCTCAACATCAGCCGGTCTTACTGCGACCGCAGTCAAGGACGAGTTCGGGGATGGAAGATGGACGCTTGAAGCCGGGGCTCTTGTGCTTGCCGATATGGGTCTTGCCTGCGTGGATGAACTTGATAAGATGGAAGCCGACGACAGAAGCTCAATGCACGAGGCAATGGAACAGCAGACAATAAGTATCGCAAAAGCAGGAATCATGGCGACTTTGAAATCACGCTGCGCGCTGCTCGGGGCTGCTAACCCGAAATTTGGCAGGTTTGACAGGTACGAGCCAATCGCAAAGCAGATAAATATGCCGCCTGCGCTTTTATCGCGTTTTGACCTGATTTTCATCCTCACAGACGAGCCTTCAGTCAACCGGGACACTGCGATAGCTGAACACATCCTGAAAGCGCATTACGCAGGCGAACTTTCAGTAAGAAGAACAAATATCATTAATTCCGGGATAAGCCAGGAAGAGATAACGACTGCAATGGAGGTAATCCAGCCGGTTATAGAGGCTGATATGCTCCGCAAATATATCGCTTATACCAAGAGGAACATCTTTCCCATAATCCAGGATGATGCGCGAAAACAGCTTATTGACTTTTACCTTGGATTGCGAAAACAGGGCGAAGACCCCAATTCTCCTGTGCCTGTGACCGCGCGCCAGCTTGAAGCGCTTATCCGCCTGGCTGAGGCGAGCGCCCGCGTACGCCTGAGCGATGTTATAACTACTGATGATACAGCCCGCGTCATCCGGATAGTGATGGCAAGCCTGAAGCAGGTCATGACTGACCCTGAGACAGGAAAGCTTGATGCTGATATTATCAATGTGGGAATGGGTAAGAACCAGCGCGACAGGATTAAGGTACTGAGGGAACTAATCAGAGAACTACAGGATGAATATAAAGGTCCTGCGCCTTTAGAAGATATTATATCTAGGGCAGAAGAATCTGGAATTAAAAAAGAAACAGTTGAAGATATGATACAAAAATTAAAGAGCGCCGGAGAGATTATTGAAGCGAGTAACGAACGGTTCAGGGTAGTTTGAACATGTACATGAAAAAATATGATACGGATGGGCAAATCGTAGTGGCACTTTGCGATAAGGACATTATCGGGAAAAAATTCAAGGAAGGCATTCTCGTTCTCAAACTGGACGAGTGTTTCTATAAAGGCGATGAAGTTTGTGAGGAAGAAGTGAAAGACGCCCTGTCCGGCGCGACAATGGCCAATATCGCTGGTGAAAAATCAATAGCATGCGCAGTGGCTTGCGGGTGCGTCGACCCGGATACGGTAATTTTTATCGAGGGCATCCCTCATGCGCAGATGATACAAATATGATTGAAATTATTGAAAGCAACAGGTTAATCGAACAGGTTATTGAAAAGCATAGTGGATTTCTTAAGACATTTAATTCCGAATTTTCAGAACTCGATAGCAAACTGGCTGCCTCCAAACAGCAATCCGTGGCAATAAAAAAAGAGATAGGGACAACAGAGGCAAGAATTACTGTTCTTAATGAAAAATATTATCTGTTTTTCCACCAGGCAAAAAAACTGAGGGAAGAATTATTCGGTAAAGTCATTGAAAAAATGCGCCCGGCAAAAGCGCCTAACATCAATGACATCATGCGTATCTCAGGCAAAATAGATGAATTTGAGAAAAGACTTCAAAATTCAAAAAATATCGAGGACGAGGAAAGGATAATCGTGGAAATCAAAAAACTCCTTTATGATTTCGAATCGCAAGCCCGCAAAGCCGGATTAATTGTTACAGGGAAAGGCGTTGTTGATATCTTAAATGAGGCAAACTCTTCCCATAAAGAATTGATATCCCTCCAGAATAAACCAAAGCAGGATACAGGCGCAAGGGATGCCGATAAACAAATAAATGAAATCGAAGGGCGACATAACTGGTTAAAACGCAGGATTGAAAGCCATAATAATGCAGTTTCTTACTGGGAAAAACAAAAAGGCGGGATTTGAGTTGACTGAGCCAGAAAATACACAAAATACCCGGGCTGTCGTGGATGCGCCTGCTGCTGATACACCTACCGTTGATGCACCTGCTGTTGATGTCCCTGTGCCTGCCAAACAACAGGAAGAACCTGTTATTGAACAGAAAACTAAAAATGAAAGCATTGATTCACCAAAAGTATTCCCGAAGCTTCCGGAGAGGGAATTAAAGGAAAAAATCAATCACCTGAGGCAGCAGCTCGAGCAAAAAGAGAGGGAATTAAAAACCATATTTAAAGACATTTCTCTCCATAACCAGGGCGGCGAGGAGCTAAAGGTCAAGCGTGACGGTTTGAATGCAAAGGTGAAAGAACAATCTGCTAAGGCAAACGAATTACGGAAAAAACGTGACGAAGCCAATGCAAGGATTGCAGAGTTAAAATCGCAGCGCGACCAGTTGAGGACCAAAGGAAAGGAATTCGGCGAAAAAATAGGCGGACTGAAGAAAACACGCGATGAGCTGAATTTAACTGCGCGGGGAAGGATTGAAACGCTTGAGAAAGCATATACAGAGGAATTAAATACGTTTTTGACCGCTGACATCCCTCTTGAACTTGAAATCAATATTTTTAACCGGCTTATCGAGTTAAGCCAGCGGCTTTCCGCTACTAAAAAGGCTAACGAGATACATTCCGAGATAACAGAGGAATATAGCAAAGGAAAAGAGATATATACGGACATGGATTCCCTGCATGCCCAGATACAGGCGCTTGCACAGGAATCCCAGAAATATCATGAGGAGATGATTTCGCTCTATAAAGAGATAGACGTGCTGCGCAAAGAGGCGGATTCTTATCATTCCCAGTTGTCTGAGAAATATAAAGGCATCAATCCCCTCAGGAAGAAAATAGGCGCGCTCAAGGCTGAAATCCCCAAACTCAGGGATGAACTTGGAGTTTACCTTGAACAGATGAAGGATGCCCAGTTAAGCAAGGACGAGCAGAAAAATATGGGAAAACGGGAGCAGGCGAAGGAGAAATTCAAGAAGGACGGACGCCTGAGCCTTGACGATTTCAGGTTACTTGTTGAAAACGAAGATATCAAGCTTTAGACCAGATTCCCGTCACTTTCCCGTGAAGCGCAAGTTCGCCCATCACTTTTTCAACCTGCCTTGACAACGGCGCAGGAGCAAGGTTTGCAAGCGGTGTCCCTGGAAGCGGCATGAAATAATGGGAATGTACTTTCGCTCCTTTTCCTGTGAGCCATTTGATGAGCTTGAGGGTTTCATGCTGGTCATCTTCGGTTTCATGGGGAATGCCGAAAATGAAATCCACGACTGGCGTGAATCCGTGCCTGAGGCATTTTTCCGCCCCTGAAATGATATCCTCGACAGTATGTCCCCTGTTAATCATGTCAAGCATTCTCTGGCTCCCGGACTGCCCGCCCATGTTTAACGTGGTATTGGCGCAATACTCAGACACAAGCTCAAGAAGCCTGTCACTGATAAATTCAGGTCTCACTTCTGACGGGAATGTGCCAAAAAATGCCCTTTTATAGGGTAATGCCTTAAGGAGCGCTTCCACCTTCTCAGGCCTGGGATGTCTCCCGTCCGAACCATAGGCGAAGGCGTTTGGTGAAGTGAACCTGACGTCCACGAGGAATTGCGCATATCTTGTTATTGCGTCAATGCTTCGGTGTCTCATCCTGTGACCGAATAGCTGCGGGGTTGAGCAGTAAGAGCAGTTAAACGGGCAGCCGCGTGTTATCTCGATTGTGCTGTACATAATATCGGGGTCAAAAGCGGGGTACCTGTCAAGGTCAATGTCATCTCTTTTTCCCGTGAAAACAATCATGTCGTTTTTATTAAATGCAATACCTTTGACAGAGGAAATATCTCCCCCGTTTTGCAGAACGTGTATCAATTCGGGCAGGGTTTCCTCGCCTTCGCCCACGACCACGTAATCAAAATACTGAAGCGTCTCTTCGGGGCGCGCCGATGGATGCGGTCCGCCTGCTATGAATATCGAGTTGGTTTTTGAGTGTTTGACTTCGCGAAAGATAGACTGTGCCTGTGGTGAGGATAAGCTGTAAATCATTATGCCGTCGCGAGGCTCTTTTGAAATATCCGCGCCTGGAAGGAGGGGGAGCAGGACTGCGATGCTCTGCATGTTTTTCTTGAAGTACCTGAAATTGATGGAGTTGGTTTTGATTATTTCCATAACGGTTTGGTTTTGTGGGGTTATGGTTAAAAAGTATATCAATGTGCTTAAGATTAATGGGAGGAAGTCACGGACTCGGATTGGAGATAATTTTAAAGATTTATTTTATGTTTCAATAGCTTATTAAAGACAATTTGGTGTTTAATTGCTTATAAACTAATATTTTGTAAGAATATACATATAAATTATTTTTTATTTTAAAAAACGACATTATGGGATTTGTTTTACATCATGGCTTTATTGCTTAGTAATTACATATAAGGGAATATGATTAGAATAATCGATCAATTCCTTCATGAACTCAAAATTACTGGCACGGCAGAGAAAACTATAATGGATTATAGTAAATTTTTAAAGAACATCAATAGGTTTAAGGCTCTTGAAAAGTGGGATAAAACCGATGTGAATAAGTACATTATGGAAAAGCATAACGAATGTTTAATCGAAACAGTTGGAATTTGCAAAGTCAGGATAAAGCGGTTTTTTACATGGGCGGGCAAATCTGAAATCGTAAGTCATCTTAATACTTAAATACCTGCGAATAACCTTTGCAGGTCAAATATTCTGACGGTTGAAGATGTTAATTTATTAAATCATATAATCAATTCTTATAAGGCTTTAATTTCATTGTAATTTGAATCCGGTGTTGTCTCAATTCTTTAGCCTCACCGACCTTGGACTGACGTCCGAAAGGCATCAAGTGGATGCTCATGTCTTTAGCATTTCAGTCGGGTTGATTGCTATCCATGTTTCTTTTCAGGCGCTATGACACTTAAATTTCCCGTATTATATCGTAAGGCTTATGTTTGGTGATAATTAACTCACCTTATGAAAACCATGAAATTTTTTAATTGCAGGTTATCTAATTCATGGAGTTTGGGATGTTATTCATAATCATAAAATTATTCAAACTGAAGTTGTTGAATGGTATAAGATTTTATGTTTGGTTTATGATTGGGTCATAGCAATTTTCATTTTGTTATGGCTGTAATAATAATTTGGATATTTGGAACTGATGTTGCATCCTTCCCCCGATCATGAGAGTACGCTTATCGTTGCAATTAAAATCCCAGGAATTGTCAGTAGCCATTACAAAGACTTTTACATTATAGCGTATTAATAAAGTATGGGTATGGCTGACACGAATAAATTACTGAAAATCATAACATTGCTCCTTTCTGTATTATTGATAGGCTCAGCTTTCCAATTATATACGAATCTTGAAAAAATAAACCTCCAGAACCAGACTATTACCGGCCTGGTTGCAGAGACCAATGCCCAGAAAGAAACGATTTCAGGGCTTGAAATAAACGTAAATAATCTAAAACAGAATTTATCCACAACAGAGACGCAGCTCAAAAACGAAACACAAAGACGCCAGCAGCTTGAGGAAGAAATCATAAACCTCACCATGGTCTCAAGAGCCGATTATGATGTCCTGGCTGTGGATAATAATGATGTCGGACACCTGATTCCTCTTGAAGTCATTTTAAGGAATGGAACCGGAGATCTTTTACTTAATGTCGCCAATGTCCTGCTTGACCCGACTCTTCAATCTTCGGCACAAACGGCGGTGCATGTGGCGCGTGAGATTACGAGAAAAAACCTGGCAGATAAGGACATTCTCATCAATATACAGTCTCCTGTGGAACAATTACTCATTTCAGGAGGAAGCGGCGGCAGTGCCATGACCCTTACGACTATCGCGGCCATACAGGGGAAAACAATGCGAAAGGATGTGCTGATTACAGGCACAATAAATGATGATCACAGTATTGGACAAATCGGGTCTCCCAGGGCAAAAGGACTGGCTGCCAGGGATGCCGGGGTCGTCTTGTTCCTTGTTCCCCAGGGGCAAAAAGACGAAGTGGGACAAATCGGGATTGAGGTGAGGGAGGTCGGGACTATAGAGGATGCGATGAAGTATGCTTTGCAATAGTCTAGATGAGAAAAACGAAAGCAAGAGAACATTGCGTCAACTCTTGCGTCAACTCTTGCGTCAATCTATTTGATAACATAATATATCGCTTTACCAGCGCCTTTTTGCTCAATCAAGTCAAGTTCAATAAGCTTAATAAACTCCTTATGCGCTGCCTGACGGGATATTTTTAACATCTTTTGAATTTGACCGCTCGTTATTCGTCCATTTGAAATTATTTGTTCAATGATCTTCGTCTGTTTTTCAGTGAGAGCAACCTGTCCTCTTGCCCCTTTTTTATGTTTTTCTATGGAAAGCTGCAATACCTTTTCTTTTATCTTTGAGATAGAGAGAAGAACTCCGTCTGTAAAGTATTCAATCCATTGTGTAAGGTCAAGGGTTTCGGGGTCAACTGAATTTAAAGCCTTGTAATACGCAGTCCTATCGCTGTCGTAATAATCATCCAGAGCAAAAAATTTTTTGATGTCAAATTCCCGCTTATTAAGAATAAGGGTTGCAAGCGCCCTTGCCGTCCTGCCGTTGCCGTCAACAAAAGGATGGATTCTTACAAACTCATAATGAGACAGACCGGCAACAATAACCGGGTCGAGGTTATAAGAATCATTTGAATTTATCCATTCAATGAATTCCCTCATCAACTCCGGTACTTCCTCAAGCGGAGGGGGCATAAAAATGACTTTACCTGTTATCCTGTTGCCTACATAAACCTGAAGTTCCCGGTATCTTCCTTCATGCTCAGGAGCTTCTAAAACATCTTTTGTTACATCTTTATGCAATTTCAGGATAATTTTTTCAGTTATTTTACCCTGTTCCTGATATTTTTCTATATTTTCTAAAACCTTCAGATAGTTCAGCACTTCCTGCTCTGCTTTTCTTGTTGCCATGACCTTTCTGCCCTGAGCAAGCAGGCTGACCTCTTCAAGCGTTAATGGATTTCCTTCGATTGCAGTGGATGCGTGCGCTGCCCTTATCAGCGCGTCTCTCCTGAGCGATACTTCCCATTTCGGCACAAGGTATGAATTTAGAACTGCTTCTCTGGCTGAGGCTATTTGTACAAGGTTGTTGACTATTTTGTGGGTGTATTTGAAATTTGGGTTAAATATTCTGTTCACCTTCTACTACATTAATCGCAATTACGCTCATTAAATTGGGCGCGCTCATTTAAATGAGCATTTTTAACATTTTTCATAGTATGCACCGTGCCCTTTTCCTTTTGTATTAGAACGCATATTTGATATTTTTATACCTTAATCCTCTCTTTCTGGCGTATCCGTTCCTTAATCTTATTGTATAATTCAACTCTCTCTCGCTGTTCCACGGTTACAACTACAGCATAACTTTGTTTGTACTCTTCATCTTCTATCCATTTATTATTGCAGACAACAACTAATTTTAATGATTCACTATTAATTTGTGGAGTGCGGTCTATTATCCACATTCTTTTCTGCACAGTACCTTTATTGACTAAATTTGCTCCAGGAATTAATTTTATTTCATATTTTTGTAATAATGTTGGAACATTTTCTTCAACAAAATCATTTTCATCCATTTCAGCATATTTCTGTTTTATCTGCTCAACATCGACATCTTTGAACAGATGAAACTTCATTGTAGCTCCAAGATACTGTTTCCTTGTCATCCGGGTTGGTGGATCAAAAGCTAGTGTAACTGAAAGTTTTCTTCCACTGCCGCTATTAAAAAACTCAATAGGAATTGGAATATCGTAAATAACAACATCATCTAATTTTATCGTATTTTCATCAACCAACAGTACTCTATTAATATCGGGAAACGCCCTATTTATTTGAGGAAGACCATATCCGTATATATTAAATAGGGTCGAATGATCATCAGACTGACCATTTTTAATATCGAGTTTATCTAAAGGCGGGGGGCGTGAGTCTGGGATATTTGCAGATGCCACCAACAATGCTTTTATTAGGTTTGAAGAAGCAGGAGGAAGCTCTTTAAATAGATTTGCAGCTAAATGCGATACTTTCGCGGCTGAAAAACTTGTACCATTTACAATTCTAAACAATCCCTCGGTTGGAAAGTCTTTTTCGGTTGTGATTATACCAATTGAAGGATCAACTACGATCCCCGATCCTCTTTCAATGGAAAGATCCCCGCCAAACTCTACGATATCAGGTTTAATCATTCCATTTATGCTAGGCCCTGTTCTTGTGAATGGAGATGGAAAACTTTCATGACCAGCTAAAGTTCGAGAAAACCATCTATGCGCGGAACCCTGGCCCAAACTTAAAGATCCAACTGTCAAAGCAAGCGCTGAGGTTGCAGGATCAATTATTTTTAATCGTGGGTCATTCCACAAATAAACCGGATATCCTTTCCCAGTCTCTTCATCAAGACTTTCAGTTTCTGTCTCACCATCTACAAAATTTCCGGCCGAAATAACAAATAAAATATTCTTATCTTTGTAATCCATGGCAATCTCATCGATAAATGCTGCTAATCTAAACTGGTATTCGCCTGATTTATACACTTTTTCAATGTCACCAATGGATAAATTCACCACCCGTATATTATTATCATTATTTATTATAAAATATTTTATTGCTTCCAATAGCCTATTTTCGAGAAGTATTTCTGTATCATATTCTCCCTTCTCGTCAAACATGCGGGCAGAGTAAATCCACAACTCAGGATTAAACTTCATAGCTTTAAATTGTTGCAAATCACCATATAGAGCAATACCTGCAACAGCAGTACCATGACCTTCTTCATCAACTGGTGATTTTCCACTTACATAAGACTGAGCTTCACCCATTGCGGATTTTAAAAGTGGGTGACCGCTCATTACTCCAGAATCAACGATCAAAATACCTGGGGCATTATCTCCTGGTGGAGGAATATCACCCACTTCATCCATTGAAAAAGCCTTTACTTTAGCTATATCTATTGTAGTTTTAGGTTTCCGATCCACTTTTGATACTTGTCCCAATTTAAGTATGTCGTCCAATATTGCGGATGGAACTTCTGCTCGAATGATGAATATTGTTCTTCCAGGATAGTAATCTGTAATTTTCCCATTCCTCTCTTTTAACATTCCTTCGATACCTTGTTTCCAAATGAGCATTTGAGGTCTATGCTTTATACCCAAATGCCACAACTCAATATCCAGTATGGCTGTCTCTCCATCTCTTATTGGTTCTTTTTGGAGTCTGATTCCTTTTTTCTCCTCTGGTGTTATTATACGAACATCTTCGAAAGCATGGATAAATGCTTGTTTAGCTCCTTTTTGGTCGGATGGTATCTCATTGGAATATTCTTGTATCATTCTTTTGAACTCGGTTAAATGACTATCATTAGCAAATACTACTACTGCGTCCTTATAATCCACACCAAGGATTTTGAGACCCATTCTTTCAAGATCTTTTTCACTGATAGCCGAATTTGCCTCTATCTTAAAAATTAATGCCGGGTCTATATTATTTCCATACTTATCTTTCCATTTTGAGAAATCTTCTATTAGTTTGTCTGTTTCATCCAGAACTTTCTTGCCAAAACTTGCTCTTTCAGAGTCATTTCTCTCTTTTTTAGGTTTTGTAAAACCTTTTCTCTTTTTCTTCGCTAACCCCTTTACTATAACAGGTAAAAATAGATGAGGCAATCGCTCCATAACTTTACTTCCGGCTCATTATTTGATCTTTAATTTTGATTCGTTCCTGTTGTTTCTGGATGTATTCCTCCAGCACATTTTTTATTAATAATTTCTTATTAGAAAGCACGACCTCTTTCATCGAATTTAAGCATATCATTTCTATATCTGCTGGGCTCATGCCTTCTGTTTTATCAACAAGATACTCCCAATCGACGCTATTAGTTCTTATAGCTCTTAGATACTTTTTGAAAACTCCAAGCCGTCTTTCTTTATCAGGAAAACCAAAATAAATAAGTTCATCAAATCTTCTCCATAGAGCAGGATCCAAAAGGTGTTGGTGATTTGTTGCTGCTGTTATTATGGATTCGCCTTTAAAATTATCTAACATCTGAAGGAAGCTATTAATTACTCTTTTCATTTCTCCATGTTCAAATGGACTATCCCTTTCTTTTCCAATGGCATCAAATTCATCGAAAAAGACTAACCATTGCCCTCTCTCGATGAAATCAAAAACTTTTCTTAAATTCGATGCGGTCTCTCCTAAATAAGAAGAAATTAAACCGTCAAACCTAACATAGACCATTGGATAGCCAAGCACAGTGCTTAATACCTCTGCAGCAAGTGTTTTACCACATCCAGGTGGCCCAAAAAAAAGCAACTTCTTTTTAGGTTTCAGCCCATTAATTTCAAGAACTTCTCTTTTCTGGTTCTCTAACACCACTCTCTCCAGATTTTTTTTAATATTATCCTCTATTATTAAGTCAGACCAGTCCCTCTTAAATTCCTTAATCTCTAATAGGGGTAACCCTCTTTCTACATCTCGTGGGATGGGTAATGATTTTTTATACTGGTCTAAAGAGGTTTTTACCTTAAATCCATTGTATAAGATATGGCGTAAATCTTTAGCAAGTTTATTGTTATGCTTTTTTTCTTCTTCCTCGATGATTTCCTCAGCTACCTTATAAAATTCATCTTTAGTTTCGCTTGCAAATGCTACGAACAGTTTTCTGTACACTTCTCCGTTATTCATTTAACGGCTCCTTTTTCAGCCTTTTATTCGTATCATATTTTTTAAATAAAACTCTTTCTGTTGATTTCATATCAAGTCATGTTCAAATATTATATAAATCCCTCGTTATTTCCTCCCTATCCCCATCCTCATCTTAACATCCTCAACATCCCAATCCTTCACAAGTGCGCCCGCAGCTTCAACCTCAGGACCAATACTCAATGAGCTTGCCCTGACCTCTCCTGAAATAAAATCCTTTAAATCAAGTATCAGTGCCGCAACACGCTCGTCCTTGATTTCCACAATAGCGTTAATCTCTTCTTCAACTGCAAGGTCAAGTTCCTTTCTCATATCCTGGAGCCTTCTTATGACCTCGCGGGCGTAGCCTTCGGCTTCAATCTCGCGCGTGAGTTCAGTATCAACATACACTTCTCCCTGCGAAAATCCGGCGCCGGCAATAGCAGGTGGGATTACATCCTTGAAACTTACCATATCCTGTGTTATTATACCGGCTTTAAGCTCATATTGACCCGTTTCCAGAATCGACTTTTTTATTTTCCTGCCGTCGGCTTTCTTTAGCTCGGCTATTACTTTGCCTGCATCCTTTTTAAAAGCCGGGCCAAGCGCCGCATGGTTTGGAAGCACTTCCACGCCAAGCTCTTCCCATGTTTCACCCTCTTTTAGCAAAACAATTTCCTTGGCATTGGTCTGCTCTTTCAGTACGGATTCAAGGCTTGCCACGGCTTCTTTGACTATTTCATTCTTCGGCGAGATGACAATTCTTTTCACAGGCCATCTCAGTTTGCGCTTCAGTTTCTGTCTTGCATTGGATGACGCCTCAACTATCTCCCTTATGATGTCCATTTTTTTCTCAAGCCCAACATCAATGAAATTTTCCCTTGGTTTGACCCATTCACACAAATGAACACTCGCAGGTGCGTTACGATTGATGTTGCGAACGAGGTTCTGGTACATCTCCTCGGAAATATGAGGCATAAAAGGCGCTATGAGTTTTGTTATTGTGACAAGGACTTCATACAGTGTATAATAAGCCGCCAGTTTATCAGGGTCGTTTGCCTCACGCCATGTCCTTGGCCTTATGAGCTGGATATACCACCGCGAGAGGTCTTCAAGAATGAACTCCGATATCGGACGCGTGGCTTTATGAAGGTTGTATTCGGACATTGCCAGATCAACGGATTTTATCAGGGACTGCATCCTTGAAAGTATCCACCTGTCTTCAAGGCGAAGCGGCAAAGTCGAGAGTTTCTTATCAAGGTCAGCCGGGTTAAATTTATCAAGAATCATGTACGGAAGCGGGAACCTGTACACGTTCCAGAGGATATTCAGCATCCTGTGGATATTGCCCACCTCATCCCAGCTGAATTTCAGGTCTTCCCACGGTGCATTCTGGGAAAGCACGTAAAACCGGAGCGATTCCGCCCCGTATTTTAAAATAACATCGTCAGGTGAAACAACATTCCCAAGACTCTTTGACATCTTCTTGCCTTCGGTGTCAAGGGTGAAACCGTGCATCAGCACGCTCTTGTACGGGGCTTTCCCGAATGAGACCATGCTTGCTCCCATCTGGGAATAGAACCACCCGCGGGTCTGGTCATGACCTTCGGTAATAAAATCGGCTGGCCACCACTCTTTATATGCTTTTTCATCGCGCGGGAAATTCAACGTTGCCCATGATGCTACCGCGGAATCGAACCACACATCGAACACATCCGGAACCCGGCTCATTCTTGCGTCGCATTTGCATTTGATATGGATATTATCAACGTTGGGCCTGTGCAGGTCTGAAAGCGTTTTCACCCCAGACCTTGACTTGAGTTCATCCATTGTTCCCATTACCTCAACATTGCCGCAAAAGTCGCACACCCATACCGGAATTGGAATTCCCCAGTATCTCTGTCGCGAAATGCACCAGTCGCGTGAGCCCGCGACCCAATCCGCAAAGCGCGCCGACCCGGCCCAGTCCGGGTACCATTTCACTTTTTTAATCTCATCAAGCATTTTTTCCTTGAGGTCGGTGACCCGCAGGAACCACTGCTCTGTGGCAAGGTAGATTATAGGTGTCTTGCATCTCCAGCAATGACCGTAACGGTGCGAGATTGTACCGCTTGAAAGAAGCAGGTTGTTTTCTTTAAGGTCGTCAAGCACTACCTTATTGGCTTCACGGACATGCATTCCCTTATATTCCCCGGCTTCTTCGGTGTATTTGCCGTCAGGCCCGACAGGACAAAAGATTGGAAGATGATGCTTCATTCCGAGTTCAAAATCGTCAATGCCGTGACCGGGCGCAATATGAACGCAGCCGGTATTTTCAGCGGTGACGAAATCCGCCATGTAAACATGATGCGGAAATTCATTCTGTTTGGGCACCTTATGACCAAGAGGCGCCTTGTATTCGATTTTCAGTTCCTCTCCGAGAATCGTTTCAAGGACTTCGAACTCTTTGTACCTTCCCTGTTTCAGGACATTTTTCATAAGCTCTGACGCCATTATGAGAATCTCTTCTTTCCCGTCTTTTACGACCTTCACTCTGGCATATTCAAAAGAAGGATGCACTGCAACTGCAATATTTGCCGGGATAGTCCAGGGCGTCGTTGTCCAGATTACAATATAGGTGTTTTCCTCGTTCGCAACCGGGAATTTGATATAAACAGAAGGGTCGGTAACATCCGAATATTCCACCTCCGAGTCGGCTATGGCGGTTTCGCAGCGCGGGCACCAGTTCACAACGCGCAGGCCTTTTTCAAGGAGTTTCTTTTCATGCGCTTTTTTCAATGTCCACCATGCAGCCTCGATGTACTCGTCCCGCAATGTCATATACGGGTCTTTCCAGTTAAGCCAGACGCCAAGGTTCTGGAACTGGAGTGTCATTTCATCGCGGTGGGAGAGGGCGAATTCCTTGCATTTTGCCACGAAATTGCCAACGCCGTATTTTTCAATGTCCTTTTTTGATTTGAACCCGAGCACACCTTCCACTTTTACCTCGATGGGCAGGCCGTGCATATCCCATCCGGCGCGGTCAAGTATATGGAAGCCGTTCATGGATTTGTAGCGCAGTATCGAATCCTTGATTATCTTAT
>JAPZAN010000103.1 GCA_027460605.1 Candidatus Methanoperedens sp. | reverse complement strand
AATCTCTTCTGAAGTCGCGACTCCAAATCCCGTTGGGACGCTGCCTGTAAGCATCACTCCCTGGACATAAACGACTTCGACCCTGTTTTTTGAAATCCCGAAATCCGTACCGCCCAGAATCAAAAAAAAGCTTCCGGCTATTATGAACAGCAAAATAAAAAATGTTGCGAAATAAGCTATCAGCTTTCTTGATGAAACCATCATTTTGAGAAAATGCTTTAAAACATCAAATAGTTAATCCTATTTTGAATAATCCTCAAGACATTTATCAAGATATTTTGCGTTACTGGCTTTTATGAAATCATCGCAGACTTTGCCGGGTTCTCCATCAATAACGATATGCCCTTTATCAATCAAAATCGCCCTCTGCGCGACTTCCCTTATGAAATCCACATGATGGCTGATGAATATAATGGTGGTATTGAACGTCCTGTTTATATTCTTAAGCGAATTTGCAACGTCTCTCAATGTTATCGGGTCAAGGTCGCCGAACGGTTCATCCAGCAGCAGTATTGACGGTTTTGAAGCCAGCGCCAGCGCAAGGGCAGCTCTTACATTCTCGCCGCCGCTTATCTGGTATGGCTTTGCATCAAGAACGCTTAATGGCAAATTCACAGCCTCAAAAACAGGTTTTGCGTAATTCAACACTTCTGTAAGCGGATAGCTGGGGAAGAGTACACCGAGGATAGCGGGAGTATAACCCATTTTTGCCAGCGTCTCCTTTGAATTCTCTTCAGGCATATCGGTCATCTTGTAGAGTTCATCAAGGTCCTTATCAGATATACCGAGTTCTTTGGCGCGTTTTCTTGATTCTTCAATGACATTCTGTCCCTTTACACCCAGTTTATAAGCCAGCTGCTGTTTTATTGTGGAATGTGGCGAAAGGGCGAACTCCTGATACATAATACTTGTCATCCTTCTAACCTCCATCCTCTTTGGAGAGTATGTTGACATTTCAACCCAGTCATTATCGACGAGGAATTCTATCTCGCCTTCATCCGGGTATGTAAGCCCGTCCATGGCATGAAGCAGCGTGGTTTTCCCGGCTCCGCTCGGACCTATGAGCGCAGCTATCTCGCCCTGCTTGAAATCAAGATTAATATTTTCAAGGTCAAGTACTTCGCCCTGCCTGATAAGCCAGTATCTCTTGGAAATGTTGCTGACCTTTATCACGGTCTTATCGGATTTCAGTTCCGGCATCGGGATGGCAGGTTTCATTTTCTTAAGGAATTTCTTTAATACATCCGCCGGCGCTCCTTCCTCTATTATCTGCCCGTTTTCAAGCCACAGCACGCGGTGGGCAAGATATGAGTGCACTTCGGGCAAATGGGAAACCACGAGCGTTTTGAGTTTTAATTTCTCATTAACGTTCTTTATGGTGTCAAAAACTCCCTGTTTTGTCGCGGGGCATGTCATGGTCGCAGGCTCATCCAGGAGAAGAAGATGCGGGTTCGCAGCAAGCTGTCTTGCGATTAATAACCTCTGTTTTTCCCCCCCGCTCAATACGGATGAAAAATGTTCTGCTTTTTTATCAAGATTTACAAGTTTTAAATACTCAATGCTTTTCTCGTACAATTCGTCATAATAAGGTGCATCTTTATCTGGCAGCACTTCGTATCCTAATTTCTCTGCATAAAGACGCCGCAATACGTTTTCATATGTAGCGCCAGGCCACAGCCCGAAATTTCTCTGAAGATGGATGGCTGTCAATTTACGCAGTTTCCTGATATCCTCAGGCGTGGCGTCGGGTTTTATAGTAAACCCGTCAAGTTCAAAACTTCCTTCATTGAAAGGCTCAATGCCGCGCAAGACTTTCAATATTGTTGATTTCCCTCCGCCGCTTCTCCCAATGATGCCGAGGATTTCCCCCTCTTTAATATTGAAACTTACCCCATTCAGGACCCTGATTGTATCAGAGTCGATTACATAGTCTTTTACCAGATTATTAACTTTCAGCATTGAAGATCCTCCAAAACATGCAACAATTAATGATTATTGGAATGTAGATTTCGTAATGTTTGAACGTCTATATATCCTTATTGGTTAAATCATTTCAGATTTGTAAAACCACCTTATTTTTTTTTATTTTCACGATGCAGCTATAGAAAGATTTATACTGTAAAAAACACTTTAAAAAAAGAAAATCAATATATTTGATTGGTTCGAGATTGAGGTAACATAAATGAAACTGAGTGGTTTTTTCAAGAAAAAGGATTTGATGCAAGAGGCGAAAGAATTCAAAAGTTCCGGCAAGTATGATCGCGCCCTGGAAGCGTATGGGAATATCCTGAAAGCCGATCCGAATAATCTAAAAGCCTGGTATGATAAAGCATCGATACACCTTGCACTTGAGCAATATAATCCTGCATATGATGCATACAAGACGATTTTAGAACTTGACCCCGGTAATAAAAAGGCATGGCATGAAATTGGTTTTATTCTCGTGAATCTTGGCAATCTGGATGAAGCGCTTGACGCTTATGATAAAGTGCTGGAATCCGAACCAACTAATACTAAATTGCTATATGAAAAGGCAATGATGCTCCGGGAATTGAAAAGGGATTCGGAAGCCTTGAAAATATATGAAAAGCTCCTTGAATTGGATCCGAAGAACTCCAAAATGTGGTTTGAGAAAGGATTGCTCCTCTCCGGGTCCGGAAAGGATGCGGATGCTTTCGCAGCGTATGAAAAAGTATTGGAGCTTGACCCGAACCATGCCGGGGCGCTTGCCCGCAAAGGATTGATTATTGGAACGAGAAGGCAATATGCTGAAAGTTTTGATTTGTTTGAAAGGGCGCTGAAGATTGATCCTTCAAACTGGAACGCATGGTTTGGAAAAGGAAAGGTCTGGGGGCTTAAAGGTACCGACCTGGCGGCTCTTGACAGGCGTTATGATGCCATAAAAGCATACGAAATTGCACTTACAGCGTATGAAAAAGCAATAGAGGCAAGTCCCGTGAATTCAACGTTGTAGGGATTGGCGCTCAAGGAACTTGGAAAGGAGGATGAAGCGACCGGATGCTTCAGGAAAGTCCTTGAATTGGACCCTTCGCATACACTGGCGCGCCATAAACTGAAACAATTATAATCAAGAATTAAAATGAAAGAGGAACAGTTAGAACGTAGGAGGATAGTAGATATGAAAAAGTTTATATTTTTATTGATGGCATCGTTGCTGATCACGCCTGCACTTGCGTCCGACTGGGGCATGTTTAAGAAAGACATGTCGCATTCGGGCTTTACGACCGATGCGGTGAACCCGCCACTAACAGTTGCATGGACTTTCGACCTCGGGTTTGATTCTGATTCATCTCCTATTATAGTGAATGATGTCCTGTACGTAGGTTCAAATTACGGAATTCATGCCATAGATGCTAAATCAGGAAGAGAGCTCTGGAGAACACATACCAACGGTTTTGTAAAATCTGCTCCTACTGTTGCAGATGGAGTGCTGTATGTCGGGGCGGATGACAGGTGGTTCTATGCCATGGATATAAAGGATGGCGCAATGAAGTGGATATATAAAAACGCGACAGATGGGTATACATCTTCTTCAATCGTGGTAAACAACCTGGCTTACACTGGTTCAAAAGATGGTTCCTTTTATGCATTTGACATCCAGAAAGGCGAACCGGCACGGCAGACCCTTACCGGAAAAGTTATTGAATCATCACCAGCTTTGGGAGATGGTATATTCATCTTCGGGAGCAATGGTGGATTAATAATAGCGATAGATGCTGCGACCGGAAAACAAAAATGGAGTTATGACACTGGACCGAGCGATATCAAATCCTCACCGCTTATTGCAGGCGGGACAGTATTTGTGGGTTCAGATGATGGGAGTATATATGCCCTGGCAACAACAAATGGTACCCTGAAATGGAAATATCCAACCGGGAGCAATGTCCAGTCTTCACCATCTTACAAAGATGGAACGATTTTTGTGGGTTCAAGGGATTCAAACCTGTATGCGATAGATGCAAGCACAGGAACCTTGAAATGGAAGTCACAGACGGCTGGTTATGTGGATACCTCGCCCGCTATCTCAAATGATATCGTTTATTTCGGTTCAAGGAATAATTTCATTTATGGTCTTGATGCGAATACAGGAAAACTTCTCTGGAGGAACTCAACAGGGCAGAACGACAAGGATTACATAACATCACCAGCCATATCAGGGAATATGCTGTATGCAGTAACTCACAGCGGAGTGGTCTATGCCTATTCAGGAGCGGCTGTCCAGGCGACACAGGCAACCCCTGCAGCAACACCGGCAGTAAACGAAACAACAGCTACGCCGGCACCAACGTTGAGTCCGACAGTCACGCCAACAGCAACAAAGAAAACCCCGGGATTTGAATTTCCAGTAGTTGTATTGTTGATATTGGTTCTAATCCGGAAGAGACACGATTAAATTTCAGGAATAGTTCAGCGCGAAAAACAAAGAACAATGCCATAATCAATTTGATGCTGCGCTTTGCGTTCATCGCACTCTTTACGGTGAGGGTGCATTATGGTTGCTTTGTTTTCCTGTCGGCATACTACCGTTGAGAACCGGCTAGATAAACTTAAATAACTTCATACTCATAAATCTGATTATGAAAGGTCGGGGTTTTTTTCTCCTGGTGTTACTATCATCCATCGCTGTGGGATTAGCAGAGGCAAATCCACAAAAAAACCTGACCGGGGTTGGCACGTTTACAACGCAAGAACCCCATAGCGCAGAATTTTTCAAAGATTACCTGTTTATAGCGGACTGGAACTCACTTCTGGTATATAACACAAGCAACCCCGGGTTACCGAAACTCATCACCAGATTTACAGGTTTTGACGAACCCGGCCGGGTGCTTGGACTATCAATTTCAGAAGAACAGATGTACGTCGCATCAGGCCCGGGATGGATATATGTACTCAATATAAGCGATCCGGAAAACCCAAAAAGAATGTACCAGATAAATTATCCAGATTCGGCAAATGATGTGGCCGTATCCGGTAAATACATGTACGTCGCCGATGCCAATACCGGAATGCTCATCTTTGATTTAAGTGACAGAAGAAACCCGGAACTTGTCGGCAAGTTCTATGTCTTGAAATCCAACATTAGTGGTTTCTTTCAGGGGTGGGGTGGTATAGCAGTTGCAGTTTCCGGAAATTACGCATTTTTGAGCGGGGAAGAGAGAAAAGGGTTTTATATAGTCGATATATCCGACCCTTCAAATCCGACAGAGGTGTTTCATTCAGTCGGGAAAAATGTATATGATATCAAAATATCGGAAAATGGGGTTTATCTTGCATTTGCGAATGGCACGTCCGAATTTGATTTGCTGGATGTCGGCAATCCCTATTTACCAAAGATTATTGATAGTTTTTTCATCACGGAAACCGCAGACAGAAGCGCCATAGCCATCCATCCGTCCGGTGATTATATCTATGCGGCGTCTGGCAAAACATGGCATATATTCAGCATACCGGACATCATCCCGCCAGATATATCCATCGAAAAACCCAAATCCGGCGAAATATCCACAGACAAAACAATTACCGTATCGGGGACGGCTTTTGATAAAAGTGGAATAAAGGAAGTTCTGGTCAATGGAAAATTTGCAGGAAAAGAGTCATGGAATCAAATCATCACCCTCGCCGAAGGAATAAATAATGTCTCAATAACAGCAATGGATGAAAAAGGGAATAATAGGACCGAGCTTATACAGGTAATATACCGTCCTTCTATACAGCCAACTCCGGCGCAAAGTGTTACTGCTGTGCCCATTCAAACAACTGAAGTAACTAAAAAATCCGTCGTTTACAACGTAATATTTGCGGTGTTGATAATTGCGTTTTTAGTTCTAATCTATTGGGCATGGAAGTACAAAATAAAAAGATAAAAATTAATTCCGGGAACTATGATAAAATCCGGCGGTACTTTTCTCTTCAATGGTTATCGCTGCGTCATCGACGCCGTAATCCCGATTAAAGACCGCCGATAGATAGCCGCAGCGTCTCACATATTTCATAAAACGGATATGGGAAGCCGTGTACAGGTTGAAAGCGCTGAGGGGATTGTACGAAAATTCATGGAAGATTATGATGTGGCGCTCATCGAGCTTCCTTCGGGCTGCAAAGCCGAGGTCACCGAACTTGGCAGCGCCGCCGTAATGGAGGAGGCGCTGCTTGTCAATGAGCTTCACACTATCCCGTGCAGGGTCATACGCGCCGGAGCCTCGCTTCTCTACCTGCAGTTTCCCTGCCGAGATATGCCGCAGCCCGGCGACAGCGGCTCACCAATCTTGCAGGAAGGAAAAGTCATAGGGCTTCTCTCCTCGGCGATGCTTGGCAACTGCACCGGCACTGCTGTCTCATCTGACGTTCTGCGCATCCTCTCGCTTTGAATGGATTATTTTATATACTTTCACAACCAAAAATATGGTTCATGGCAATGTCTAAAAAAATGATGGAAAAGAAAGAGCGTGAACGCAAGGAAAAGATTGCAGAACTTGAAAAAATGGCGGGATCCGGCAGCGGTGAAGCCAAAAAGTGACCAGAGCTTCTGCTTCAATAAAATGCAGGCTTGCGGGTATTATCAAAATATGCAGCGGCGCCCCAAAATCATAATCTTTTATTTTTTCAAGATAATCGGCATGAACTGTCGGCGATTCTGACCCGGCTCTTGAAACGCCGACTGCAAGCGTATTTACAAGCACACCCTCGCCCCTCTGCCCTTCCATTTCCAGGAGCAGTGAAGCAGCTTTTCTTATATCCATAAACCCCTTCTCCATGTTGATATCAAGAAAAACAAGCGAATGGAGGTCATTTCTCTTGTTCATCTTGATTGTATCGTACGGAGCCCCGGATATGATAATTTTATCGCCGCGGGAATAAGGGAATGGGATGGTTGTAGATTTGCCAAACCTGTAATTCTGCAACCCGGTCAATCCGCAGACTGAGGATGATATCGACGGGGCATGGATAATCGCTGTAGCTATACCCAAATCTTTTGCCCTGAGACGAAGGTCAATATGTGTGGTTGCGACCATGGCATCCCCGCCGGTTAAGAATACAACATTTTTTTCTATTGCCTCTCTTAGCCAGACGGGATTATGCTCAACGTCTTCTCTTGTTAACACAGTCACTTTCCTGCCGTAAAATTTCTCGATTTTTTCTACGGTAGTGCCCATGAGGTTTGAGGTGTAAAATTCGGCATAGATGATATCGGCTTTCCTCACTGCCTCCAGTCCCTTTACAGTAATGTCTTTTTCGTCGTATAATCCAAGTCCGATAAAGGTGAGCATAATCCATTATATGACAGCAATACTTGTAAGTCTTGCCATAGAAACCTATAAACTTCATGTAATCTTAAATTGACTGATGAACTATAACAAGAAAATAATTGACATTAGTGTCGCAATCGGCAGCTTAATAGGGTATATTACAATACTGGTGGGAGTTATAATGACCATTTTATTGCTTCAAACGAGTTTTTCGGTTTAATAATTTAATTTATAATGGAAAGACATGGAATCCCTGTGCATCAGAGTCCCAAAGAAATCTGGAGAAATTACAAGGCAAGAACTTATCGGGCTTGGAGCAATTGATAAGAACCTTAAAATAAAACCGGATGGAGAAGACCTTCTCATCCCCATCATCAGGTCTATTGAAGGATTCGGGGAACTTTCAAAAGATGATTTTGAAATATTACAAAAAGAAGAGCCTTTAGCCGGGGTGGTCGGAGCTTATGAGATACTTGGAGACATTGCCATTATCGACCAGCATGAAAGCGATGCGCAGGGAATGGCGGATATCCTTATAAAATCCAGGAAAATAAGAACTGTTCTCCAGGCAGAGAGTGCCATTGACGGTGAATACAGGACACGCAGGTTTTCATTCCTTGCAGGTGAAAAAAGAACTGAAACCCTGTACAGGGAAAACGGATGCAGATACCTTCTCGATATTGCCATGGTATATTTCACTCCGCGGCTTGCGACTGAGAGGATGAGGATAGCAAACCGGGTTAAAGACGGGGATAAGGTCGTGGATATGTTTGCGGGTGTGGGGCCTTTTTCCATCCTGATTGCAAAAAAATCCCCTTCTTCGCAGGTGATTGCCATAGATAAGAACCCGGTTGCAATTAAATACCTCAGGGAAAACGTGCGTCTTAATAAGGTAAAGAATGTTGAGATAAGAGAGGGCGACGCAAGGGAGGAAGTTAGAGGGATTATGGATGCAGACCGCATTATTATGAACCTGCCGCATAGCAGTATAGAGTTTCTTGATACGGCATTAAGGATAATAAAAAAGGGCGGAATCATCCATTTATATGCCATTACTCATGAGGATGATTTATTTGAGGGAACATTGAAACAAATTGGGAATATCGCACAGCAGGCTAATTTCCACGTAATACCCCTTGACCGCAGGATTGTGAGGCCTTATGCACCTTACCAGTATAATATTTGCATCGATTTTAAAGTGATATGAGGGATTATCAGCGATTATTGGCAGGTCTAAAAGGCGCATCTATCGGGTTTCACCACAGTTAAAGGCTATGATTAATTCTTTTAAGCCGAAGCATCCCAGCGTGGGTGCATGAGGGTTTCTATCGTTTATTCGATGTTCTGGCTTTTGTCGATAGAGGTGGCACGGAAATAAGATGTAACAGAGGTATCACAGTTTATTGAATCATTCGGATCCAAATAATTTCCGTAGAGTTTATGTGCATGCCTGACATAGAACCGCAGGTTTTGAGGCAACCGGAGTCTTAGATTATGGACAAATTATCGATTATCACCAGGAACACAGAAGAAATAGTAACAAAAGAAGAGCTTGAAGCGCTGGTCAATTCAAAACAGCAACCTTCTGCATATACGGGATACGAACCCAGCGGAAAAATCCACATGGGCCACGTACTTACGGTGAACAAGCTCCTCGACCTCCAGCAGGCAGGTTTTAAGATAACCGTGCTTCTTGCGGATATCCATGCTTATCTTAATGAAAAAGGAACGATGGATGAAGTGAGGAAAATCGCCGACTATAACAAGAGATGCTTTATCGCGCTCGGCCTTGATGAGAAAAAGACGAATTTTGTTCTTGGCTCTTCGTACCAGCTTGAGCCTGATTACATGCTGGACGTGCTGAAACTCGCCCGCAGTACCACGTTGAACAGGGCAAGGCGCAGTATGGACGAGGTGAGCCGGGACGCCGAGAACCCCAAAGTCTCCCAGATGATATACCCGCTTATGCAGGCGCTGGATATCGCCCATCTTGGCGTGGACGTGGCTGTCGGGGGCATCGACCAGCGAAAGATTCACATGCTTGCAAGGGAAGGACTGCCCGAGCTTGGATTTGCTGCGCCTATATGTATCCATACTCCAATTCTTCTCGGGCTTGACGGCAAGAAGATGTCATCGAGCAAGGGGAATTACATTTCGGTGGATGATACGCCTGAGGATATCAGGAAGAAAATGAAAGGCGCGTTCTGCGTGGAAGGCGAGGTCAAGGATAACCCTGTTCTTGCGCTTTTCAAATACCATATCATGCCCCGCTACCCGCAGATACTCATCAAGCGCCCTGAAAAATACGGCGGCAACCTGCAATATGAGAATTATGAAGCGCTTGAGGCCGATTTTGGTTCAAAGGCTCTTCACCCGATGGATTTGAAAGTGGCGGCTGCCGAGTATATGAACGAGATACTTGAGCCAGTTCGAAAGCTGATGGTGGAGAAATGATTACGCACATAGTCTTTTTTAAATTGAAATACCGAAGCCAGCAAAGCGTCGGGAAGGCAAGGGATGTCCTGCTGGGAATGAAAGGCAAGATTCCGCAGCTTCGCCATCTGGAGGTCGGGGTAGATGTGCTCCACTCGCAGCGCTCGTTTGATATCGCTCTTGTGACGAAGTTTGATTCGCTGGAAGAGCTTGAGAAGTATCAAAAGCATCCCGTGCATGTTGAAGTGGCAAAATATATGACGTCCGTGAGGAAATATTCGGTGGCTGTGGATTATGAATCGGAATAGCTGGATTTATGCGAGCTGTGTTTCGTAGTTTTTTGTCTCAGATTGTCGAGCTTCTTTGCCGCGACCAGCATACTTTATTGAGAAAAATAGGCATAAAACCAAAGTATTACTGGCTAATTCGACTTTCGATGACTTTTGCGTAATTTATTGCGTTATTTAAACTTTTATTTTTGTCGTCTAAAACGCCAATTTCAAAAAAGTAGTTTTTATCGGAAAACAATACTATTGTTGTTGTAAAGTTCGTATCGGTCAAGACCGAGTAGACCGAGTAATCTCCAACATTGGGTTCACCTATATTGTCACTTTGAGAACTCCTTGATTTAACCGACTCAATTTTTTCACGTATACCGTCAGTTGTATCTAATATGAAATATTTTACTCTAATTTTCCGTCCAGATTCATCCGCGTACCCCATCATATTGCCTATAAATCTATTACCAGCCGGTACATTTCCTTGATATGGGGCCATTGTACAATTTAAAGAAGAATTTATTGTACAAAAATCAGTTTTTGGGGCGCTAAAATTCATACTTGCTTCCAGCTTAAATCCTTCTGGAACATCGCTTAATTTAAGAATGATTGGGGATTCTTGTGCGCCAGATTTTTGAACTGTTGTCTGCGATGGAGTGGTAGCAACTGAACTTAAAGCTTTGTCTTTTTCTTTTTCGCTACCGATACAACCAGTAAAAATAGTAAATACTACAATTAATATTGAAATTAACAATAATTTCCTCATATTATCCCGTTGCATGTAGTTATAATTACTTCGCTATATACTTTATGATTTTAATTAACTTTGGTTTCCTGCCCATGCTTTTTTTTGGGGGGCTTTAAATATGTAGTAAACTTATAAGAGCTTTTATGGTTAAACCCCTCGCAGAAGCAAAACTAATAGAGTTCGAAAAACTTGTTGATAAAGGGGTAAAAATCGCAAAAGAGCATGGTATTAAAGAAGCCAATGTTGATAAAATTGTGCATAAGCTTCGAGGAATAACGATTTAATTTAGCCAAAGTTCTTTATAATCCCAGATAATCCCCCTGTATCTTCACAACCTCTGTGCTGTCCTTTGCCTTAGAATATCTTTCCAGAGGTTCCCTGTTAAGTTCTAAAAATACCGGTCCCCATTTGAACTTATTCAGGATGAGGGCAGCCTGTTCTTTTTCCCCTAAAATGTAAAGCGCAGCAGCAAACGCCTCCACTGTGCTGAGCTTGAAGGGCTTGCCGAAGTTCACGGCATTGGCAGCAAGAAGATACGGCAGGGCGCGGTGCTGGAGCCGTAGCCTCTGCAATACCGGGAATACTCTTTCAACCTCTACCCACGAGCAGTCAAGCACCACGATGCCTCTTCCTGCATCATCAGCCGGAGATAGCGCCTTCTCGGAAAACGGGTCAAGGAATATCGCCCCGCCGGGAAGTTTTCCCGGATTATCATGCAGCGTGGCGAGGTTGAACCTGGCGAGCTTTTTCCCTGTGCATTTCTTGGGGTCGCACTGGCGGGCATGATAGAGGTGGAGGGGAATCATGTGGTATAATTG
Organism: Candidatus Methanoperedens sp.; assembly: GCA_027460605.1. Lineage (GTDB taxonomy): Archaea > Halobacteriota > Methanosarcinia > Methanosarcinales > Methanoperedenaceae > Methanoperedens. Next base: position 3,887 of record JAPZAN010000103.1, on the reverse strand, counting down.
ATGCTGAAGGTTTATATTATGTCTGAATTCAATGAAGCTTCCCACAGCAAGCTGTGGGGTATTCCGATAAAATAAAAGCGAGATAAAAGTCCTTAAACCCTTAAATACAAGTTTCCACATTATTCATTCAATGAAAAAATCAGAGATTCTCACCTGTTTCCAGTGCGGCACATGTACGGGAAGCTGCCCCTCAGGCAGGTACACAAGCCTGAATGTCAGGAGAATTATCAAAGATTCTATCCAGAAAGACATCTCAGATGAGCTTGAACTCTGGATGTGCACCACATGTTACAATTGCCAGGAAAGATGCCCCCGGGGAATAAAGATAACCGACGAGATACTCAAACTCCGTAGCGTTGCAGTGAAAAAAGGAAAAGTGCTCCCGGCGCACAGGGCTGTATGCAGGTATCTTATCGAAACAGGACATGCCATCCCGATAGACGACCTGCACATATCCATCAGGGAACAAATCGGGCTTGAAGCTCCGGAAACTGTTCACAAATACCCTGGTGCGCTCAAAGAAGTGAAAGCCCTCCTCAAATCAACCGGGTTCGATGAGCTGATAAAAGAATGAAGGAATTATCTCTTTTTCTGGGATGCCTTATCCCGAATCGCTATCCTGGCATTGAAAAGGCGACAAAGCTTGTCCTTGATAAGCTTGAGGTAAAATGGAGCGAACTTAAAGAGGCTTCATGCTGCCCGGCGCCGGGTGTATTTCGCTCATTTGATAAAATAACATGGCTCGCACTTGCATCAAGGAACCTTGTTCTCGCAGAGGAGAAGAACACGGATTTGCTGACGCTCTGCAACGGGTGCTTCAGTTCGCTTCTGGATGCCAACAATATCCTGAAAAACGATGCAGGTCTCAGGAACGAAGTGAACGCTCATCTTAAAAAAATAAATAAGGAATTCATGGGAACGATTGATGTGAGGCACATAATAGAATTCCTTTACAGGGATATCGGTCCTGAGAAACTTGGTAATTCAATAGAGAAACCACTTCCGCTGAAAGTGGCTGTCCATTACGGCTGCCATCTCCTCAAGCCCACAAAGGACAGGAAGCTCGGGGGCGCCGAATGCCCCGTATTTTTTGATGAGCTTGTTGAGGCTGCGGGTGCGACAAGCGTGCCATACGAGGGCAAAACGAGCTGCTGCGGCGCCGGGGGCGGTGTGCGGTCTGCAATGCTTGAGACTTCGTTAAAGATGACGGAATACAAACTTGAGCGGATGAAAAAAGCAGGCGTTGATTGCATCGTGAATGCCTGCCCTTTTTGCCATTTGCAGTATGACGGAGGACAGGTTGAGCTTGCAAAAACCGGCAAGAAATATGACCTTCCTGTTGTTCATTACAGCCAGTTCCTCGGGCTTGCGCTGGGATATACGCCCGAAGAAGTAGGACTTCACCTTAATGCGATTGTTAGCGCAGAATTTGAAGAAAAAATAGCGCTGATTCAGAAAAAAGGTTAGGGATTAGTGGGCAGGAGGGTTGATGGTGGTGTGGAAAAAAGGTTTATTTCTGCCCACAGTTCGTATATATGCGAACATAATACTTAAAGGTTACGTTTCACCGCAGAGGCGCAAAGACCGCAAAGAATTTGCTCAACACCAAACAGTCCCAGTTAATCAAATAGTATAAAACCTTAAATCAACATTCCTAAAGCATCATTATCCATCGGAGGCGAACCAAATAACATCCCAAAAAACTGACAATCCAAAGGTTTTCATTAGCTATAGCCACGATTCGCAAGAGCATAAGGATCGCATATTGCAGCTATCCGACCGGTTGCGCGCCGATGGTATTGATTGTAACATCGATCAGTATGAGACATCCCCGCCGGAGGGATGGCCACGATGGATGGTAAACCAAATAGAAGAGGCTAACTTTGTTCTCGTAGTGTGTACCGAAACGTATGAGCGCCGATTTAAAGGAAAGGAAGAAACTGGGACGGGATTAGGCGGAAAATGGGAAGGAGAAGTAATTACCCAAGAACTCTATACCAAAGCCAAGAATACCAAGTTTATACCAGTGGTCTTCTCTCACAGCGATGTAACTTACATTCCCGTTGTGCTTGGCGGTGCAACCTACTATAAAGTCAATATCCAAGACGATTACGATGCCCTTTGTGGGCGTTTTACTAACCAGCCCCTTATCCAAAAGCCTAAACTTGGCAAGCTACGAGCGATGCCACCACGGGAACGCAAACAGGATTTTCTCGATGCCCCTTGGAATGTGCCATATCCCCTCCATCCATTCATTCAAGAGAAGATAAAACGACTACAATCTGAAGCCGAAGAGATAATTGGATTATCGAAGATATTTTTTACATCAATCCCTATTCAAACAGAAAATCAAATAATCTCATATGGCTCTCCTATTCCAAGATTTGAAGGTGGTTATATGAATTCTGAGCCAAATTCTATTCGATATTACTCATGGGGAGAACTTTCTACCGAAAAATCTGAAATGCAAGTAGAATTACTTAAGATATATGATTCATGGTATGGAAAAACTAGATTGATGGTTATAAAGTTTTTAAGGGATAGATTAGGAGAATTCGATGAATCACATAAAGAAGGAAAAAAATATATTAAATTAGATTATCCGCCTTCTAAAACTGGTAGTATTAAATCATTTCATGAATTTATTCAACATTTCAATTATGAACAAAACATCCTTTCATTAATATTTTCAATGGTTGAAGATGACGAAGAAATCAAACGGCAAATGCTGAGATTGTCTGCAAATAACCTTTAAACGTTGAGGATGTCGAAGAAATCAAACGGAAACCATAACTATTGTAAGACAAAATGGAATTGTTATGCTGTCATACCATTTCAAAAATCACTTATACCATAACCACCTCTAAGCCATCGTGATAATCAATGCCAAACAGAACTGCAGTCATAGAAACAGCTAAAGGAACGATAAAAATCGAACTTAAGGAAGCGGAAGCTCCGATAACAACACAGAACTTCATCAAACTTGCGCAGAAGGGGTTCTATGACGGGCTTACTTTCCACAGGGTCATACGCGGTTTTATGATACAGGGTGGATGCCCTAAGGGAAATGGAACAGGCGGCCCTGGTTATGCAATAAAAGATGAATTTCATCCAAAACTAAAACATACAAAAGGGGCATTATCCATGGCCAATGCAGGTCCCAAAACCGGAGGGAGCCAGTTCTTTATCACTGAAGCGCCACAACCCCACCTTGACGGACACCATTCTGTGTTCGGACAGGTAATTGTTGGTCAGGACGTAGTGGAAAAAATCAAACAGGGCGATAAGATTATAAAAGTTGTAATCCAATAATCTTAATAGAAACCGTAGATACTGGAGTTGCCATGAAGATTGACACGTATGGCGGAGCCATAACGTGGAATGCGCCCAATAGAGGGCGACTCGGGAATCTGCGGTTTTAAATTTAATATAAATCTGGTTAGGTCTTATGACTCTTAGAATCGCATGGGGAATCACAGGCTGCGGCGACTATCTCAAAGAAAGCCTCGACATAATGAAAGACCTCGCAAGAGAGCACAATCTGGACGTGCGGGTCTATCTTTCAGAGGCAGGCGAGATGGTGGTAAAGTGGTACAGGCTCTTCAATGACCTGAAAACAAGCTTCCCGAAAACCTATTCAGAGAAATCGCCCAACATCCCCTTTTTAGTTGGGGATTTGCAGCTCGGGAAATACGATTTTCTCCTTATCACGCCTTCAACTTCAAACACCGTTGCGAAAATCGCTGCGGGCATTTCGGATACGCTGCTCACGAATGCAGCGGCGCAGGCGATGAAAGCAAAAGTGCCTGTCTATATTTTTCCCGCAGACCAGAGAAGGGGCGAAGTAACCACGGATTTACCGGACGGAAGAAAACTCACACTTACAA
>JAPZAN010000102.1 GCA_027460605.1 Candidatus Methanoperedens sp. | reverse complement strand
TTTAAAAAGCTTCTCAATCACAAAAATATCCGTATCGATGAAAATCATTATCTTCCCCTGAGTTCTCTCATGACGCTTTCAGCGCTTGTTCCGAAACGTTCCTTCCACTCTTTTCCGCGCCTGATTTTCTCCCATAAGGCATCGAGTTCTTTTTCTGAGTAACCGCGTTTTACATGTCTCCCCCGCAGTTCTTCCCTTATGTACTGCGCTACGTCGCTCTCTGTTTGCCTTATGCCCACGAAATGACGCACGGCATCGATGATTACTTCGCTCTTGTTTTTGTAAAAGCCTTTTTTAACGAGATCTTCGACATTCTTTAGTATTACAGATGGCATTCTTATCTGTACTACATTACTTGTCATACATTATCGTATATGCATGGATATACAAATAGATGGCGATAAAAGAGCCTGAATAATCGGACAGCGGAAATCTTTCAAGCGATAGTTATTACAAGCCAATTTGTTCGAAGCCTTTAAATTGGTGTTTCAGTGATGATGCGCTTCTTCCTTCTCAGCTTCCCGTCTTCTTATCGTATCCTCACAGGCTTCAAAGCAGCTATCACATATATTTTTGGCGGCTTCCCTGTGGTATGGTTCCTGGAATATCGGTACCTGGATTTTCACCTGGAATAATGGAACGTTCTTGATACCGCAAAGGTCGCATTTCTTACCATTGGCCGGGACCCTGTTGAGGTTTGCCTCATGGCAACTGGCAAGACATTCTTCGTTGATTCCCCTCCACGTCCCTGTCGGGTAAGCCGATAAGACAGAGGGGGCGTTCACTTTTACAGGACAAAGGGTGGGTCTTGCTGCACCGCACAGGTCGCAATCTGCCATTAAAATCACACTCCTAATACTTTTGCAGCATTCATTGCCATCTGGATAAAGGGCTCAGGATACAATCCTATGCCGATCGTTCCTATCACTGCAAGCAGGATAGCCACTACATACGGCGCAGGCTCTCTTATCTTTTCTCCATTCGGAGGCAGGACGTACATGTATTTTATCACGCGGGCGTAGTAATAAATGGAGAGGGCGCTGTTTAAAATTGCGATAATTACAACGAGCAGCAGCCAGCTGCTTGCCTGGTTGATGGCTTCAATGGTGATGGAATAGAATAGCACAAACTTCCCGACGAATCCTGCCGAGGGCGGGATACCTGCCAGGGCTAAAAAGAATACGAACAGCGAGAATGCTGTTATCGGGGCGCGTTTTCCAAGCCCTGCAAAGTTCCCGAGGTCATCTGTGTTCTTAGCGTTTTTGTTATCAGAAAGCACCATATATCCTACCAGCGCCACAGCAAGGAACGCACCGCCTTTCATCAAGGCATGACCAAGAGCCAGCAGTATGCCCCCTGCGATTGACATTTGGGTCATCACAACAAAAGCAAGTGAAATGTATCCGGCCTGCGCAATGGACGAATAGGCAAGCATCCTTTTTATGCTTCGCTGGGATATCGCCACTATGTTGCCGTAGGTCATGGTGATTATTGCAAGAATTGCAAACGTCATCTGGATATCAATGCGTATCGCAACAAGGGCAAGCACGAGAACCCTGAATGCCGCAACGAATCCCATCTTTTTTGAGCCGGCTGCAAGAAGAGATGAAACAACGCCCGGCGAACCTTCGTATGTATCGGGCGCCCACATGTGGAACGGGACAAGCGCCATCTTGAATCCGAATCCGGCGACAAGGAATATCATGGCAATTATATCAAGCGAGCTTGTGGCGACCATGGGGTTGGATTTGAAGAACTCAATGATTGCAGGAATATTCGTTGAACCTGTTATGCCGTACACAAGCGACATGCCAAACAGCATCAACGCCGAGGAGAGCGAACCAATGATGAAATATTTTAATGCAGCCTCAAGGGATGAGGGGTTCTTTTTCTCAAAACCGGCTAATACATACGTGGACATGCTGGCAAGTTCAAAACCGACAAACAATGCCACCAGGTCATTTGCAGATGCTACTACCATCATGCCGACCGTTGCGAGGAGAAGCAGGGCATAATACTCATCCTGACTGCGGTTATCCCTGAAATATTCGATAGAGGCAATCACTACGATCAATGAAACTATTAAGAATATCAATTTGAATATCTGTGATAGCGGGTCGATGACCAGGGAATCGTAGAAGTAACTCCCCATTTCATTCATTCCATTTCCAAGGACATATACGATAGAAGCAAAAAGACCTGCAGCGCTTACATATCCAAGCATGTTCTTGGAAACGTCCCTCATCAAAAGACCCAAAATGACAATAACTAAAGCCAGTAATGTCAGCAGGATTTCCGGAGCCAGTAAATTATAATTCATGTTATCACTCCTCTTAGCGCGACAAATTTCAATAGCTGCTCGGCATTCGTTGTCATCATATTAAGAACCGGGTTGGGGTCAAGACCGAAGAATATTATCAGCAAAATAAGTATAGCCATTGAAGCCATCTCATAGTTAGCCCCGTCATGAATATGCCCCAGTTTTTCGTTGTAAGTCCCGAATACCGCTCTCTGCATAGCCCAGAGGTGGTAACCTGCTGTGAACACGATTCCGAAGAGCGCAAGTATCACGAATGTTGGCAGCGTGAAATACGAATTGACAAGTACGAGGAATTCAGCTATGAATCCGCTCATGCCGGGAAGTCCAAGCGAGGCAAGGAACCCGGCAAGCATCAGGAACGTGAGTTTTGGCATGTGCTTCGCAATTCCGCCGAGGTCGCCGATAATCCTGGTGCCTGCAGAATGCTGGATTACGCCGCACGACATGAACAACACGGCTGTAATGAGGCCGTGCGAGAACTGCTGGTACATCGCACCGCTTACGGAGAGAGGAATAAGGGCGGCGGCGCCGAGGGTCACATATCCCATGTGGCTAATGCTTGAATACGCCACCATTTTCTTAAGGTCGCGCTGGGCAAGGGCGAGGAATGTCCCGTACAGGATACTTAAGACCCCGATTATCGCCATCAGGGTTATTAATTTAGCCGGGGAACCGGAATACGGAAGAATGGGAAGGATTACCCTGAAAAGACCGTAGCCGCCCATCTTGAGCAGCAAGGCTGCAAGTATGACGCTGCCCGCTGTGGGGGCTTCCACGTGTGCGTCCGGAAGCCATGTATGGAATGGCACTGCTGGCATCTTAACAATAAAACCAAATAACAGCGCCAGGAAGATTGCATCCTTAAGCAATGGGGATTCGATTACAGAGTAGTTTTTCAGAAGGTAAAACATATCAAAGCTAGGGGTTCCAGAGATACTCCATGCATTGAAATAGAGAGAAAATATCGCAAGCAGCATCACAAGGCTTGCCACATGGGTGTATATGAAGAACTTGATTGCGGCATAATCTTTTCGCGGTCCTCCCCAGATGCTTATCAGGAAGTACATGGGTATCAGGACGATTTCCCAGAATATGTAGAACACGAAGAAATCAAGGGAAGTAAAAACGCCAAGCACTCCTACAAGCTCAAGAAGAATAAGACCATAGAACCGGTTTGCCTCCTTGGTCTCCCCCCATGCGAATATGACTGTAAGCGGGATAACTATGTTCGAGAGGAGCACAAGCGGCATGCCTACCCCGTCAAGCCCGAATTTCAGGCTTACCCCGAGACTGGCAATCCATGGATATGACTCGCCAAACTGGATGGTGGATATTGAACTATCGAATCGTGAAAATAGTATCAGGGATATGGCAAGTGAAATCCCTGAAGCCAGAAGCGCTATCAAGCGTGCCTGTTCACGGGTTCTTGTCAAAAATGTGATGATAGCTCCGATTAAGGGGATTGCAATCATCAATGAAATCAAAGCAGCCATTTATGTCCCTCCGAATTTGATTTTAAGTAAAAGTATCAGCAAACCAAGCCCCAGCAATGTAACGGACGCATAATTCTGGACAACGCCTGTTTGCAGTTTCCTGACAAATTCACCAAGTTTGAATAACGTATTTCCGATGATATTGTCAATCACAAGCCCGTCGATGATTTTCCTGTCCACGAATTCGCCGGATTGCGCAACAACATCATGGGTCAGTTTTACTCCTATTATATCAGCACCGATTTTGGGTTCGTAATACCTGTTTAATAATAGTTTGTACAGGGGATTTTCGGATGATACTATCTTACTCATATCCAGCATCCGTTTATGGTATATCATATACGAGATCAGAAGACCCAGTACCCCGACAATTACAGGCAGCAGTACAATGATTGGCGACATCTGCAATGCTTCGCCTTCATGCACCGCCTTTTCCCCTGTCAAAAGTTCGAAATTCTTATTAAGATAATCATAGAATCCAAAGTGTGCGAACCCGAAGAATAGGGCAAATAAAGCGAGTATCATGAGAGGGCGCGTCATCACTCCCGGGGATTCATGCGAATGCCGCTCTGAGCGCGGCGTTCCTGTAAAAGTCATGAACCACAGCCTGAAAATATAAATGGATGTGAGAAGGGCTGCTATGATTGCAAAAGCATAGGGAATGAAATCTCCTTTTAATTCCCCGTATTCAAATGCTTTTTCAATTATCATATCTTTGCTGAAGAAACCTGCGGTGCCGATATTGATGAAAGGGATACCGATTCCGGCAAGCGCAAGCGCGGCTATCAGCATTGTTGTGCCTGTAATCTTCATCTTCCCGAACAAACCCCCCATCTCGCGAATGTCATTTGTCCCTACGGCATGAATAACGCTTCCGGCGCAGAGGAAGAGAAGCGCCTTGAAAAAGGCATGGCTTATCAGGTGGAACATGGATATTCCAACAGCCTGGGCGCCTACAACCGCCCCCGCCGTTCCAAGGGCGAGCATCATATACCCGAGCTGGCTTACAGTCGAGTAGGCAAGCACTCTTTTAATGTCGTTCATTACGAGTCCCATTGTAGCAGCGAATAGCGCGGTGAACCCTCCAACATAAGCTACGATGAGGAGCGAATCAGGCACACCGGGCGAAAGTGTTGAGGGCGTTGCCGCAAACATGGGGAACGTCCGGGCGACAAGATATACGCCGGCAGTAACCATTGTAGCGGCATGGATCAATGCAGACACCGTTGTCGGGCCTTCCATGGCGTCGGGCAGCCACCCGTGAAGCGGGAACTGGCCGCTTTTACCTATGGCGCCGCCGAAGAATAATAACGTGATATATGTCAATTGGGTAGGATTGATAAGAGGTATTGCCTCGAACATGGTCTTGAATTGCAGCATAAAGTTACCCTGGGCTATGCTGAAGCCGCGACCTGCAATTATCTCGCTCAGATTGACATAGAGGAGGACTATTCCTGCGAGGAACAGGACATCACCCACTCTTGTTACAAGGAAAGCTTTCTTTGCTGCCGCTGCTGCTGACGGCTTATGGTACCAGAACCCTATGAGCAGGAACGAACAGAGACCCACGAGTTCCCATGATATGAAGAACTGGAGAATATTATCAGAGAGGACTACGCTCAACATTGCTGCTGTAAATAGCGATGTTTCTGCGAAATACCTCGGTTTTGCAGGGTCATGCGACATGTATCCCACAGCATAGATATGGATGAGCAGGCTTACGAACGAAACCATCATCAGCATAACGACCGCAAGCGGGTCGATGAGTATGCCGATATTCATGCCTGCAAACCACGGCCACGATTGCTGGATTATGCCATCCTTCGGGTAAATCTCAAGGAAAATCCCAAAAGAGATGATAAACGAGCCTGCTATTGCAGCTATCGGGAGTAACGCCCCGCCTGAATACAGTTTCTTGCCCAGGAAAAGCGTCAGTACAAATGCAATTACAGGTAATAATACTATTAATGCTGCGTAATCACTGAACATATTACCACCTCAGGATATTGATATCATCGAGATTTATCGTATCCCGCACCCTGAACAGGGCTACAAGTATGGCAAATCCTATAGCCGCTTCCGCGGCTGCTATTGCGATTGAAAATATGGCGAAAACCTGTCCTGTGGCATTACCGTTGAAACTTGAAAATGCAACAAGGTTAAGATTTGCAGAATTTAGCAGGAGTTCTATGCACATAAGGATTTTAATCCCGCTTCTCTGTGTAATTATTCCATACGAACCGATTGTGAATATGACTGCTGAAATAAATAGATATGTATATAGGGACATTCTACGCCTCCTTTTTTGCGATATACAGGGCGCCGATTAACGCAGCCAAAAGCAGCAGTGAGAGCAGTTCAAATGGAAAAATAAAATCATGATGGGAGTTACCTCTTCTTTTCCTGCCCACACCCTTGTACTGTCATCGATTGCCAGGAACAATACTGCAAATAAGAGCAATACAATCAGTAAATTTAAGAGTTTGTTGAGCATTTATTCTTCCTCTCCCTTCCTTGTCAGCATTATCGTGAACAAAATCAACGTTACGACCGCGCCCACATAAACGAGTACCTGTATCCATGCGATGAACTCAGCCTTGAGCAGAATGAAAAGCCCGGCCGTTCCGATAAGGGCGCCCGCAAGATATACCGCGCTGTGGACTAATTTTTTTGCATGGACTACCATGATGGATGACAAAATCGTGACGATTGAAATAACCACAAATACAATGTCTATCACTGTTTCACCTCTTTATTGAACAACAGCCTGTCAGGACCGTATATCAGGCTTTCCCGGGTATAATCTGCAAGTTCATAATTGCCCGTCATTTTCATGGCATTCATCGGGCATACATCAACACAAATCCCGCAGAAAAGGCACATTCCGATATTGACCTGCGGATACCATCTGGTATTATGTTTGACTATCCGGATAGTTCCGTTCGGGCAGTTCACTTCACATATCCCGCAGCCGATGCAGGCATTTTCATCAACCGCATGCAGTCCCCTGAATCTCGGTGAGAGTTTCATCCTTTCATATGGATACTGCACTGTCACCGTGGGCCTGTTCCCGATGTGTAAAACATGTTTTAACGTGACAATGAGTCCTTTTATTATACCGCTCATCGTCCAGTTCTTGCTTATCCAGGCCATCAGAATGCCCCCCACACGGTAATAAGGAATCCCGCCAGCAACAGGTTCAAAAGTGCAAGCGGTACCATTATTTTCCATCCAAGATTGAGAAGCTGGTCTATCCTCATCCTCGGCACGGTGTCACGGAGCCACATTGCAAAGAATATTACTGCATAAGTTTTAACTAAAAAGACTCCCAACGATACCAGTGGAACTAACATTGGAGGGACAAAGGGAAGAATGGGGAATGACCATCCACCGAGGAACAGTGTAACAACGATTCCTGAGACTGCGAACAGGTGTGCATATTCTGCAAGGAAGAACATTGCGAATTTCATTCCGCTGTATTCGGTGAAGAACCCTGCGACAAGCTCAGATTCGGATTCCTGGAAGTCAAACGGTATTCGTCCCATTTCAGCGATAGAGGCGATAAGGAACAGGATAAATCCAAGTGGTTGTAAGAATATGAACCATTTGGGGATTATGCCGAACCAGGTTCCGCTCTGTGCATTCACGATATCCACGGTGCTGAGAGAACCGGTAAATAACACAATAGCAATTGCTGCAAGGGCAAGCGGTATGGTATAACTGATATCCTGCGCCACGGCCCTCATTGCGCCCATAAGCGAATATTTGTTATTCGAGGCCCATCCTGCAAGCAAAATAGCTACGGGCGATACCGCTGAAATCGCGATAATATAAAGCAAACCCACCCGCAGGTCGGATATTATCAGCGACTGGCCGAACGGAATGGGAATAAACACAAGGAGCGCGGGAATGAATACGATAAAAGGAGCAAGTGTGAATATCCACCTGTCAGCCTTTTCAGGTATAATATCTTCTTTCCCGATGAGTTTCACGCCATCCATGACCGGCTGGAGCAGTCCGCGCGGGCCGGTGACCATGGGTCCGTACCTTGCCTGCACCATGGCGACGACTTTTCGTTCCATCCACGTGAGGAACATTACGGTTAGAAGCACAAAAACAAATAGAATACCAACCTCAACCAGTACGATTATGATTTTCAAAACAAACTCTATTCCGAGAACCTGGAATATGTTTTTGATTGGCCCGTAAACCCCGAAAAATTCCAATATATAAATAATCAGTTCGTAAGCGTTTGCTATCATTCCCATCACCTGTCCACGTCGCCAAGCACAACATCAATAGTTCCAAAAGCAGCTATCAGGTCCGGGATTTTAAGTCCCTGCACCATTTTGGGTATTGCTGTAAGATTGCAGAAAGAAGGAGAACGTATCTTTACACGATACGGTTTTGTAGTGCCGTCACTGATGATGTAGAAACCCAATTCTCCTTTGGGCGCCTCAATCCTGCTGTAAACTTCGCCTGCAGGCGGTGCGAAAATCCTCGGGAAATATGTCGATACCGCAGAGGGGGCTCCTGTCATCGGCGCTATGCCGTATTTTGCGCTGCTGACAATCTTTGCTTCGGGCATGGTATCAACAACCTGCCGCAGGATGTGCAGGCTTTCTTTCATCTCGTCTATCCTGACCAGGTACCTTGCATAGCTGTCACCTTCGTTGCGCACGCATGCCCTGAAATCAAGGTCACGGTATATCGAGTACGGCTCGTATTTGCGAAGGTCGTAATTCACGCCCGAACCCCGAAGCGTAGGACCGGTCATGCCGTAATTTATCGCCTCTTCCGCGCTTATCACGCCGATATTTTTCATTCTCATCAGGAATATTTCATTGCTGTTGATTAGCTGTTCATAATCCTCAATGCGTTTTTCCATATCTTTCAGGAACTCATTGAGTTGTGGTATGAAGCCTTCGGGAATGTCTTCTCTAACCCCGCCGGGTTTGATATAATTGAACGTCATCCTTGCGCCGCAGAGCTTTTCGAATAGCTGGAGGGCATTCTCTCTTTCCCTGAATCCCCACAACATCATTGTAGATGCACCCAAATCCATCAGCAGGGAACCTATAGATACAAGGTGGTTCACTATCCTGTTAAGCTCCATTGTAATAACGCGAATGTATTCTGCACGCAGTGGCACTTCAATGCCAGCAAGCTCTTCCACCGCTTTGACAAATGCATAATTGTAGGGAAAAGCTGAAACATAATCGAGCCTGTCTGTGTATGGGATGAATTGGAGATACGTTTTCATTTCTCCGAGCTTTTCCGTTCCCCTGTGGAGATAGCCCAGGACAGGCGTGCATTCCTTGATTATTTCGCCATCCATTCTTAACCTAAAGCGCAGTACACCGTGGGTGCTGGGATGCACCGGACCCATGTTTACAATAAGTTCATCGGTCTCCACGTTACTTCCTCCTCATCATGTCATAATCCTTTTGAAGCGGGTGCCCCATCCATCCTTCGGCTAAAAGGATTCGGACAAGATTGGGATGCCCATTGAATCTAATCCCCACAAGGTCATAGGTTTCCCGCTCAAGCCAGTCCGCCCCTTTCCAGAGTGAAGTAAGCGAATCCACTTCGGGCTTATCGTGGTCTGCAATAACTTTCAATACAAGATTCTGCTTATTGTTGTAAGAAAAGAAGTTATAAACGACTTCAAAATGGTCATTATAATCAGTACCGGTAATCACAGAAAGATGGTCAAAACCCATTTCCTTTACTTTCCTGGCGGCGTTTAAAAGCTCCTCCGTTTTGATTACAGCCATCGGCTTATTCACCTGCATCCCTGTACTGACAACAGCGGCAGGCAGCTTTTGTTTTAATTCCTCTGCCGGGTTCATAAAGCGACACCTCGCTTTATCCGGTTTCCACGTAAACCGATACCCCGGTTTACGTGGTGTTCAGGTATGCTTTGCATACCTGTCGTTTGATAAACCTTTCTTAAAGGTTTACGTATGGCGAAGCCATACGTGTGCGCGGTGTAAACTGACGCAACAGTTTTTGATAAAACTTTCTTAAAGTTTTTCATTTGTTGAGCCCCCATTTTGCGCCGTATCCTTCGTTCTTGATTTTTTCCCTTAGCTGGATAATCCCGTACAACCATGCCTCAGGTCTGGGCGGGCAGCCAGGGATATAGACATCCACGGGTATAATCAAATCCACGCCTAGCTTCCTACAGCGATTACCCATTTGGGGTCGGGCATCATTTCATAAAGTTGTTTTACCCTTGGCGCCATCTTTTTGGTAACAGTCCCGGCAACAAACATGAGGTCAGCCTGTCTCGGGCTTGCCCTGAAAATCTCCATTCCGAATCGTGCAATATCATGGTGAGCCATGGCAGTAGCCATCATTTCGATAGCGCAGCAGGCAAGACCCGACGATACAGGCCAGAGGGAACTCAAACGCGCCCAGTTGAAAATCTGGTCAATTGTCGAAAATAATATCAGTCCTTCCCGTTCCCTGGCTGCCAGGACGGTATTGATAAGCCCAGTATCTTCCAGTTTTTCAAGCGCTGTTACCGGCTTCTTTTTGGCGGTTTTGATTTTTGTAGTATCAATGGTTACTGGATCCACTCTAAAGCCTCCTTCCTCCATGCATAAGCAAGACCGATAATAAGTATTTCAATAAAAATGACCATCTCAAAGAAACCAAGAGGCCCAAGCTTCCTGAATTGCACGGCCCACGGGTATAGGAACAAAACCTCGACATCAAATATCAGGAAAACAATCACTATCAGGTAATATTGTATATTGAAATGTACCCGCGCATCCCCGATTGGAACTTCCGCGCATTCGTACGTGGATAATTTTTCCTTGGTTTTATTGCTCGGCCTGACCATCCTCGACATGAATAAAGAGATGGCTACAAACACCACGCCTACAATCGTAAGAATCACGACAGGTAAATAATTATCAAAAATTTCATTTGTGACCATTGGACCACCAATATTACGACTTAAAAAAGGATTATTGATATAAAAAGCTTATGAAATTGTTTTAGCGTAAGATTCTTAAATGAAAACCTTTAGGAAAGGTTTATCAAAAGAAGGGGATATGAAATATCCCCTATACGTCATAAAGGGGCGTAACCCTTTATGAAAGAGACTACAGAAGGCAAAAATATCAGGAACGACATATCGTGGAAGAAAAATTATTCGATATAAAAACAGGTTATGCATCGCCCAGGAACCCAATCGCACTTGCCTCCATGGCAGGAATAACAGATAGCAGGTTCGCTTCAAGATTCGGGAATGCGGGATTGGTTATCCTTGGCGGCTATAATATTGATGAGCTCACTAACGAAGCGGCGCGAAAGGAGATAGACCGCGGAAGAAGTGAATTTGTGTCGGATAATCCGATTGAGTTCCTCGAAAAGGAGCTTGAAGCCGCAAAAGGGATTACCACAATAGCGGTCAATGTTCGGGCTGCATCAGTTGAACCTTTCATAAAAGCAGGGCAAATTGCACGGAAATCCGGCGCGATTCTTGAAATAAACGCTCATTGCAGGCAGCCTGAAATCACAGCGCTTGGGGCGGGGGAAGCGCTATTGAAAGATATCCCGCGCCTGTGCGAGTATATCGGGGAGATAAAAAAGACAGGCGTTGTGCTTTCAGTAAAGACGCGGGCAAATGTGGTGAACGATGTTGAACTTGCCAGGGCTATTGAGAAGGCAGGAGCCGATATCATCCATATAGATGCCATGCATCCGGATGGAATGGATACAGGGGTCATCAAACGTGTCCGCAATTCCACCGGATTGTTTATTATAGGCAATAACTCGGTCGTTGATTTTGAGAGCGCAAAAGAAATGTTCTCGCATGGGGCTGATATGGTATCACTGGCCCGCGCCGTGCGTTCAAATCCTGAAATCATAAACCGGCTTGTCTATGACGTCACTTCATTCCAGTCCATGACCGGCTGGTACAATGCTCCAAAACACATATGCGGCGGCGGCGATATGAGAGCGCTTGCCTTCTGCTGTCTTCCCGTCAAACCCTGCGCTTTGCACGGTGCGCTGAAACAGGCAGGGCTTAGCGCCGAGGAATTCATGAAGATTAAAATTGATTTTGCAAAAAATACGCCTGTAGAATATGGGGAAGGGACATGTTTTGGAAGCATGACATGGTGCTGCAAGATAACCAAGCCCTGTTTCCTCCGCGACGGCGCGCTTGAAGCCACAGGGCTTTCCGATGTGGAATATATGCGGATTAAGAAGAGATTATCAGAACATATAATGAAACGGATACGCAAAAAATGAAGCAATAGCGCATAGAAATAACGCAAAAGTGTCGATTTTTTTGTTAATCAAAGTAAGTATTTTATACCATTGATACATGGAAAGCGGAAAAAAGGATGATAGTTTATGAGTATAGCAAAAGGCGATTTTATAAGAGTTTCATACACGGGTAAAACCGCAGATGACGGGCACGTTTTTGATACAACTGATGAAGATGTGGCAAAAGCCAGCAAAATCTACAACGAGAAAGGTAAATACGGCGGGGATGTTGTCATTGTAGGGTCGGGGCATACTGTTGCCGGACTTGATGAGGATTTAATAGGAAAGGACGTGGGTTACAAAGGCAGCGTTACAATCCCGCCGGAAAAAGCTTTTGGCGTCAGGAACCCGGAACTTATTGAAAGCATACCAATCAACAGGTTCAAGGACAGGCCGCAGGTGGGAATGCCCGTGGAAATAGATGGTCGCCCCGGAATCATTATAAGAATGATTGGCAGGATGGCGCAGGTGGATTTTAACAGGTTCCTTGCAGGGCAAACGGTCATTTATGACTATGAGATAAAAGAGAAGATAGAGGATAACGAAGGCAAGGCCAGGGGGCTTATCGCCCTGTATATAGGAAAAGAGATGCCAGTAAAAGTAAATGATGGCGAAGCAACAGTTGAAATAGAGCCTGAATTGACCTATAACCAGAGATGGCTCATGACAAAAAGACAGATTGCGCGCGAGTTAATTGAAAACACGGATATCAAGGAAATACTCTATCTTGAGAGATACAACAAGGATATGCTTGAGCAGAAACCCACCGGTAAATGATTACATCGATTGAATCAGGGGTTTGATTACTTCCCACAATATCAGCACCACTATCATAGCCTCAAGAATTAGGGTCAATTGTTCCGTAGAAAGTTCCCTTGCAGTGGCGTAAAGGTTCTGCAGGGAATCGATTTTGTGCTGCACCACTTTCTCGAACTCCCCTACTCTCAGGGTGTTCAGCATCTTCTGGTAGGAGGATTGGTAGTACCAGTCCGAGGTTATCTTATGAGGATTCATGAGGTCTTCTATATCATCAAGTATAACAAGCCCGATTTCGCTTACTTTTAGCAGGGATTTCTCAAGTTTTCTTGGCGCCTGAGTGAGGAAATAATATCTGGAACTCCGCAGCTTGGTTATCGAGTCAAAAGCATTTGTGATTTCAACGTCAATCTTCATGTCGTATATCTGGAATAAAAGCAAAAGCGATATCGCCAGTTCAAGCAATTCACGCAGCTCCTTGATGTAATCCTCGCATCCGAGAATGAGCACTCCCTCTGTTGAGGCAAGAAAGAGGTCCTCATCATAATAAGAGAGGTCGTTTGCAAGTTTTTCGGTGATCTCCTTACTGTGCAGTGCGCGTATCGATGTCTCGCCCGACAGGAAACGCGTGATGACTTCGCCGTACTGCTCCTTCAGGCTCTTCTGGTCAAGTTTGGGAGTGAAATCTTTTATTTTCAGGAGCGTGTATCTCTTTGTGACCGGAGAATACGAAATCGTCATGTCCGGGTTGAGTTTTTCGCGAGTCTCGTTTATCCTCTTGTTGACGAACGACTGAAAATCAAGTCCTTCAACAATAATTGTGTTTGAATGAAGCGCCACCAGTATATCATTGAACAATATCCTGTCCCTGATTTCGATTTCAGTCCTCAGGAGCGACACGCCTGCGACAAAAACATCAGTGTATATATTTGTGTTGCACGTTATTTTTTCATTACCCGCAACGATTACAGCCACGCCTTCAGAATGTGCCACTTCTATGGGTTTATTCCATCTTTCCGCAACCGCCTCTGAACCTATAAATTTTTTTAACTGGCTTTTATCCACCTTCCCGCCATGCCCGAAAGCCACAAGTATGGTGAGTTTGCCGTTGAAAATAGTCAAATCGCCAGTGGAGTCCATATGCTAAAATCTGTTTGGAAAGTATATATAGATTTTATAGCGGTTTTATTAAAGATTGTCCTGTCATCTCTTGCGGTTTTTCAATCCCAAGAACACCAAGAAGAGTAGGTGCTATATCAGCCAGTATCCCATCCTTTAGCGCAACGCCTGTTTCGCAAAAAATAAACGGCACCGGGTCGCAGGTATGCGCTGTGTGGATGCCGCCTTTTTCATCAACCATCTGTTCCGCATTTCCGTGGTCAGCCGTTATTATCAATAATCCGCCTGCATCTTTTATGGCCGTGAATACCATGCCTATGCATTCATCGATCGCCTCAACAGCTTTCACGGCAGGGTCAAATACACCGGTGTGCCCGACCATGTCAAGATTGGCATAATTCAATATAATTACGTCATATTTACCTGAAGACACAGCTTTTACGACTTCATCGGTAACAAGAAAAGCGCTCATCTGCGGCTGCAAATCATACGTCGCCACTTTCGGGGAAGGTATCAAGAGCCTTTCCTCGCCCCTGACAGGCGTTTCCCGTCCTCCGTTAAAAAAGAAGGTAACGTGTGCGTATTTCTCGGTTTCTGCAATCTTGAGTTGTTTTAGATTATGGTCTGACAGGACGTCTGCAAGTATATTTTTAAGTGATTCGGGCGGATATGCAACAGGGACTTTGAAGGTCTCGTCGTACTGGGTCAGGCACACGAAATGTGTATGCGGATATACGGCTCGTTTAAAATCCCCAAACTCATCATCCGTAAAAGCGCGGCTTATCTCGCGGGCTCTGTCCGAGCGGAAATTAAAGAAAATAACTGAATCTTTATTTGATATTTGTGAAACAGGTTTTTTGTTTTTCAAAATAATTGTCGGGGTGACAAACTCATCAGTCTCACCCCTGGAATAAGCGTTCTCCACAGCAAGAAGCGCACTGCTTGATGTATTGCCAAGTCCTGATGTCATTGCATCGTAAGCCTTTTCCACCCTGTCCCAACGTTTGTCCCTGTCCATGGCATAATATCTCCCCGAAATTGATGCAAATTCGCCTACCAATTCTTTCATCTTTTTTTCAGCATCTGAAATATAAGCAAGGGCGCTCCTGGGCGGAACGTCCCTGCCGTCAAGGAAAGCATGGACATACACTTTTTTTATCCCCTGCTTTTTTGCCAGTTCAAGTAATGCATACAGGTGAGTGTTATGGCTGTGGACGCCGCCGTCTGAAAGCAAGCCCATAAGATGCAGGGATGATTCATATTTTTTGACGTTTTCCAGTGCCTTAAATAGCGTTTTATTCCTGAAGAAATCCCCTTCGCGAATCGATTTTGTTATCTTCGTTAAATCCTGGTAAACAATTCTCCCCGCGCCCATATTGAGATGCCCGACCTCGGAGTTTCCCATCTGGCCATCGGGAAGTCCTACGGATTCGCCGGATGCGTCAAGAGCCGTATGCGGATAAGTTGAAAAAAGCCTGTCGAGGTTCGGGGTTTTTGCGGATGCTATGGCGTTTCCCTCTTTATTCTCACTAAGACCGTAGCCGTCGAGTATCATTAGTAATAGAGGTCGCTTTTTAATCATCTGGCTTGAATACTTTTCGTAAATGTATTTAGTTATCGGTGAGCAGGAGCATTCACCGCGAAGGACGCAAAGTCCGCAAAGGTGTTAGTCTCAGCTTTGCGTTCTTCGCGCTCTTTGCGGTGATTTAATCCATCTTACTTTACTAGTTGACAATATCTACACCATAATCGTTATCTTTTTCATGATACAACTCTTTTAAGGAGTGATGATTCACATCCTAGAGGGCACGATATTCATAGATAATATGGAAAAATTCCTTGGGAAAATCAAAAAAACGAGCAAAGATAATAACGTAGTAATACAGGCTTTCGATGCCGATAAGTTGGCAGGCGAGGAACACATAAGATTCGCAGTAAAAAAAGCGATGAACTCATTCAAAGCAGGCAGGAATATCGCAAACGACCTCGCCAAGGAAATAATGCTTTATGCAGCAGGCACTCGACAGATAAACAGGGCGATGAAACTTGGCGTGCACAATGGGGAAAATAATATTGCCCTTGTGGCAATCGGCGAGATTATCGATTTATCCGCGTTCGATGAGATAACTCCAAAGCCCGTGCTTCAATATGATAACTCCAAAAACGATGCATTATTGGAAATATTCAATATCACAAAAGAAGAACTCAAAGCCAGAGGGGAAGATAAAATCCCTGAGCTTGTAATTGAAAGAGTTGCGCTTGTGGATGTAATAAAATAGCTTGCATTTTACCGCCTGTTGAAAAGGACGCGAAGCAGCTTTCCGAAAACCGAAAATGGACCGGAGGACTTCTTTTTTGTTATTATGCCAGGCTCATTTTCAGCATCATAAGTTTCATAATGAGCAATACTGGAAAGCGGAAGCCTCGGAGGAACAGATGCTTTACCGACTTCATATCCGAAAGCGATAAGAGCTATGATTTTTAACTCCGCGGGAATATGCAGTAATTCTTTCAGTTTTTCCTCCCGGAATGCGCCTATCCAGCATGAACCGATGCCAAGCGATGTCGCCATAAGGGTCATGTTTGTCCCTGCTATCGCTGCATCAATAGTATATGTTTTGCTTCCCGCCTCCGGGTCAGCGCATATGACCACAGCAGCGCCAGCTTCTCCGACATGGCGGGATTTAAACAATTTATAGTAGCAGAAATCCGATATTGCAGACAGTTTTTCTTTCTGCGTTACCACAACGAAGCGCCAGGGCTGGGCGTTCGCGCCCGATGGAGCCCATCTACCTGCTTCGAGAATTTGCTCCATAGCCTCCTTCGGTATCGTGGCGCCATCAAACCGCCTGACGCTGCGCCGTCTTTTGATTATATCAAGTACGATCTCACTTTCTTTCAAATTTTCTTGTCCTTCCCTAACCTTATTAACTCTCTAAAACGACCAGATTCATCAGGTGAAAATTGGACATCGAAGATAAAAACCTACCTTCTGTATAATTTCATAGCATTATATTCACTCCAACAAGCGATGCACTGCAAGCAGTCCCAACAATCCCAGTATTGCCTCAAATCCAGGCGCGGCTGGAGTTTTTGTCGGTGTTGCGGCATCCGGCACTGGTATTACATCTCCTATCCGGCGTAAGAAATCATTCAGGGATACTTTCTCACCACTTATATCACGCACACTCTCATTCTCGACAATATACTTGCCCTGCGCCCAACCTGCAACGCTGAATTCACTTCCAGCCCTTTTCAGGAAAACCAGCACCTTCTCGTTCTTCGTGAAGACAGGAACATCTTCCACCAACACGAATGATTCGCCCACAGTTCCGCCTTCGGTGATTATTGTCAGTGTTTCAGCCCCTTCACCGCCTTTAATATACTTTTCAACAGAGAGCGTTGAATACGTGTAAATCATCGTCCTCCATAGATTCCACCTGCTTTCCACTTCTTTAATGTCTCCTATAGCGATTACATCAGACTCTCTGGTCAGGTCTTCTACACTTATTTCCGCCATTAAAGCCGATACTGCAGGTGCAGCAGCAAGTAATGCCATAATTAGAATCGCTATCTTAGCTGTCATATCCATCGATATTCTGAAATCTTTAGCCATTTTTCCTCTTTCTGCGATAATCCATAACGATAAGCAAAGCAACCACAAAAAGGCATCCCATGAGGAAAAGCAGCCCGGGATGCGCAGTAATAGTGTTCGCCAGGTTTGTGAAAATATCAGGCGCCGCCTGGCTTGCCACACTGGTGTCCGCCATCGGAGGTACAGGCGTTGCAGTAGCATTAGCACTATATGCGCCTACTGATGTTGGCTCAGGAACGATTGGTGTGGAGGCCGCAGGCGGTATGGATTGAACTTCGGCTGTAGGCGCCGGGGAAACCATTGGAGTAGCTGCCGGGGTAGGAACTATTCCACCAACGTCTCCGCCTTTTATGGTTTCATTAATCATCATGGCAGGCGTGGACGTGATAGCAGGAATCGCCGGCATGGCTGGAGTGGGAGCGGGCAGTGAATTCGATTCGCTTGTTATTTGCCACATTTTTGCGCTCCTGCCAGCGCTTCTCATGAAAAACTCAATGAAACTTGAGGCAAGCACTGCTGCCAGTATTACGCCCATATACTTCCTGAGTACATCAGCCACAGATTTCCGGTCTGCCTTCTCAGGCACAACAACAATGAGTTTTCTCACTGGCGCATAAATCTTGACCTCTCTGCCTTTCTCGCTGTATTTTATCCTCTCGACCTTAACAAGTCCCACGCTTTCCAAGTTTTCAAGATTGTAAGTAATAGTGGTAAGAGGCGCCTGCAAACGCTCTGCAATATCGCTGGCTGAAAGCGGCGCATCGGCAAGAAGCTCGATTACCTGCCTTGCTGTGTCGTTTGATATGACCTGTGTTATTTTCTTGGATTCTTCTCCCAGTGGAAGTATGAGGAGCTTTTCATCGCTGGGGTCTTTCTCATTTTCTGGCATTCTTATTATTAATAGGCAAGGATATTAAAAGAGATTGCTATAGCTACGAATCCATTCGTAGTTTAAGAAAATCTTTTGTAGGTACGAAGTGAAGATTACACCCAGATAATTATAATGAATAATACAAACATAGTTCTAATAGGAATCCTGTTCATAGGGATTGTGTTGGTTAGTGGATGTACAATTAAGGAGAAATCCTCTGAAAATGTCAGTACTCCAATTCCTGCTTCAACACCAACACCGTCGCCTCTTGAGGAGAAAAATCCAAAAACGGTTTATCTCTGGAAAACTCTTCACAGGGTAGATATCCAAGCAAAATGTGTTTTTAGCCAAGAACGAGTCCAGCGGATGAAGAAAAACGATACAATTCTTGAGATGAGTTTTAGATTTCCAGAAAATATCACTATTAGCCAACAGATTGGACCAAATCATAGCTTTATTCCAGCAAACGAAAGCGGTTATCGGATTCTGGAAAATGTAAGCGATGCTCTGTTCATTCTTGAAGATAATTTAAACGAAGAACTGAAAGGTCATATTCTGGTTAGTTATGAAGAAGTAAAAGTAGAAGGAACGACAAATTATGCTTGCTGGGCTGTAAGAGAAGAAGGAAGCAAAGAGATAGATAAAACCTGGATTGATGAAATAAATACAATTCTCCTTGCCATAGCACCAGCAAATAGTTCTATAACCTTGACAGGAATGCTTACGGTCGTCACTGGCGATGATTGTGGCATACCCGAAGGATGCGGACCGAAATATAAGCTGTGGGATTCTCACATAAGAAACTTTATTCCGTTACTGGGCAGTTTCAAAAAAGAAGATTCAGAACTTATTGTACGGGTAACAGGAACCAAGACTATATTTCCTCCTTCAGAGTACGGCGATATGGTTAATAAAGCCGGTGAATACACCTCCAAAAAATATCCATGTCTCAGCTTCAGGGAGGAATATTCTGGAGGAATTTTCACAAACTGGAGCAAGGCTTTTTCCTGGGAAGTTCATGCAAATTCACCAATACTAAAAGTAAGAATGACTAACACATCTGCCGATAAAACACAGCAACCATTTTATGAGCTTTGGTATAATGGTAATTCGGGTTCTTTTATTAGAGAAGGCAAATATCCAAGCGATGTTGTTTTTTGTCCCTAAAACATTATAACTACGAATCCATTCGTAGTTTAAGAAAATCTTTTATAAGTACAGGACGTAGATGATTGTCATAGAAAATATATATATTACAGTCTTGAAAATAGACGTTAGGAGGAAACAATGTCAAATCAAATCAAACTGAGAGGAATATATCAAAATTTAAAATCTACGAGTTTCAAAAAGCCCATCGCGTTAATTGTAATCGCACTGCTGCTTGTTTCTCTTGCATCCCTGTGGGGAAGCCGGGAAGAGAATAACTGGAACAATATCGAGAGCGGCGCCACCATTGTATCAAAGGAAGTGCCAAAAGTTGCTCTTCTTTCCATCGCAAAAGCAGCCAGTCCTGATAAAACAAAGAACGAAGTCACGGTTTATAACCAGAATCTTGCACTGGTAAAAGAATACAGGACAATGGATTTAAGCAGTGGAAATAATATCATCAAATACGTTGATGTCGCTTCCCAGATAGACCCTACATCCGTAATGTTCAGGGACCCTAAAAGCCAGAACACGGTGGTTGTAGAGCAGAACTATGAATACGACCTTGTAAGCTCGGACAAACTGCTGGATAAATACCTCGATAAGGAGATAACAGTCACCTCGGATAACGAGTCCTTCACAGGCAAGCTTCTCAGCCGCTCAGGCGGCATCACGCTTCAAACCCAGAAAGGCGTGGTTGTTCTGAATAATGTAAAGAAGATAGAATATCCTGATTCAGCAGGTCTTCTCACCAAACCTACACTTATCTGGCAGATATACACCGATTCCTCAGGAAGCCGGGAAGTCGAAACCACATATCTCACAGGCGGCATGAACTGGAAAGCCAACTATATTGCTACGATAGACCAGAGCGATTCAAAGGCGAACATAAAAGGCTGGGTTACAATTGAGAACAATGCAGGAACGGCGTATCCGGATGCAAAACTGAAACTGGTGGCTGGCGATATAAATCGTGTAGAAGTGCCCCAGTATTACTATGATAAAGGCATTGCTGCAGCCACATCTATTCCTGCTCCTATGGGAGCACCCCCAGGTTTCACACAGGAAGGTCTGTTCGAATACCACTTATACACTCTCCAGCGCCCAACAACCCTGAACAACAATGAGATAAAACAGATATCCCTGCTCAGCGCTGATGACGTGCCAGCAAAGAAAGAGTATTCCTATGACGGCGCAAGGGATGGGGAGAAGGTAAAGGTGACCCTTAACATAACCAACTCCGAGGAAAATGGTCTCGGCATGCCGCTTCCAAAGGGCGTAGTGAGGGCATATAAGGCTGACAGCGATGGGCAGCTTCAGTTTTTAGGCGAGGACAGCATAGATCACACACCCAAGGATGAAAAGTTAAGGATAAACGTGGGCAATGCCTTCGATATCGTTGGCAAACGCACAGTAACAGACAGGGAGGGGATGGGCAGCTATGGAGTCCGGGAAAGTTATAGCATCGAACTGAAGAACCATAAAACCGAGGATGTGAAGATAATAGTAACCGAGCACCTCTACGGCAACTGGCAGGTTACGAAAGCTTCCGAGCAGTACAAAAAGAAGGATGCCAACACCATTGAATTTGAGGTTAATGTACCCAAAGATGGTTCAAAAACCATAACCTACACAGCTGAGATCAGGTATTGAAAAAACATTCCTTTTTCAATGCCCTTTTTTCAACCACAGCGCGAATTTACTCAACGCCGCATACCTGTGGGATAGCCTGTTTTTCTCTTCTTCCACCATTTCCCCGAAAGTCATGCCTCCGACTGCGAATATCGGGTCATAGCCGAAACCGCCGCTTCCCCGGCTCTCGTTTGCAATTTCGCCCGCTACTTCCCCGGAAAATAAATACGGTTCTTCACCGGGACGGCAGTATCCTATAACGCATTTAAAAACTGCTCTCCTGTTCGTTTCACCCTCCATGAGTTTTAGTATCCTTTCATTTCCGAGGGTGTCAAAAACATACGCGGAATAAGGACCCGGAAATCCTCCGAGCGCCCCGATGAAAAGCCCTGAATCATCCACCATGACCTCACTGTCCAGTTTATCGGCAGCCCACCGCGCGCCGAAGCTCGCTATGGGTTCAAGTTCATTCTCCTGCAATTCGGGATAGCCGCAATTATTTTGCTCCACTGTTATTCCGACGTGCGAAAGGATGTCACCGGCTTCCCTGACTTTATGCGGATTGCCTGTTACGAATATTATTTTTCTCATGATAGTTTTCTTGATTTTTTTCGCTCCAATGTTCTTTTAATAAATTCCCGGTATTCCGGGCTGTATTTCATCAATATCAATATTATCGGATACCTGAGGAACAAAATAAAAGAAACAATTCCTATTGTAAAACCTGCAATGAGGATAATTTTTGATACGAAAGGGAGGCTGGCAAAATCGATCATATAATATTACTTCTCGCGTTCAAGCCCGAATTCCCTGTGAAGCACCTGCACGGCTTTCCTGGCGCCGTCTTCGCTTACCGCAAACGAGATATTATGCTGGGATGAACCCTGGCTTATCATTATCACATTGACGCCTGCTTTTCCCAGCGCCCCGAAGACCCTGCCCGCAACGCCGGGGGTATTTGCCATTCCTGCGCCAACGACCGCAACAACGGATATGTTCCTGTCATGGGTTACTTCTTTAATAATGCCGTTCTTGAATTCCGCTTTTATCGATTTTACTGCCCTGTCAAGATGAGCTTCATCAACCACTAAGGAAATATTCGCTTCAGAAGAGCCCTGGCTTATCATCACGATATTGACGCCGGCGTTTGCAAGGGTGGTGAAAACGCGTGCTGCTACGCCTATCGTTCCTACCATCCCTGCGCCGGAAATGTTAATGAGCGCAACTTTTGTTATCACCGTCACAGCTTTCACTATGTCCCTGCTCTTTTTCTCATCCTTCACCACAAGAGTCCCCGGAAGCTCTGGATGGAATGTGTTCTTGACGCGCACGGGTATCCCGTGTCTTATTGCGGGCTCGATTGCTCTCGGGTGAAGCACTTTTGCCCCGAAATACGATAGTTCCATGGCTTCAATATAGGAAATGACAGGGATGGGTCTCGCTTCAGGTACTATATGGGGGTCAGTGGTCAAGATCCCGTTCACTTCTTTCCACAGCCATATCTCATCTGCTTTTAACGCTGCGCCGAGTATCGACGCCGTGAAATCAGAACCGCCGCGTCCGAGCGTTGTGATGATACCGTCTTCATTCTCTGCAATGAATCCGCAAACCACAGGGATTCCTTTATTCAAAAGCGGTTCAAGCCGTTCCTTCACACGGGAATATGTAACCTCAAGGGGCTTTGCATTGCCGTATTCCTCCGTGGTTATTATGCCGGCTTCGCCTCCTGTGAATGAATGGGAGCTTACTCCTATTGAGTTGAGCGAACCGCAAAGGATAGGCGCAGCCAGCCGTTCGCCGTAGGATGAGATATAATCGATTGACCTCGGCGTAAGTTCGCCAAGGTAGCAAATGCCGATGAGCGCCTTTTCAAGCTCTTCTATGCGTGAATCGAGTTCCCGTGTTACTTTCTCCAAAATATTCCCGGTATAAGGGGTCTTTATGGCTTCATGGGCTGCTTTGTGGTGCTGTTTTGTGAGGTCTGCGATGAATTCTTTTATCAGGGAGGTTTTTCCAGACTCGGAAGCATCCCTGGCATTTTTCAGGAGCGCATCTGTAACCCCGCTCAGCGCCGAGGTTACAAGAATAATCTCGTTCCCTTCGTCGCGGTATTTCTTTGCAAGCTCTGCGACATGCTTCATGCGGATGCCGTCGCCAATGGATGTGCCTCCGAATTTCATCACGAGTCTCATGGTGGCTTTTGAATCGTTGGGGGGAGTATTAAAGATTATGGAAATGAGTGAGGGTTTCATTTCGTGTTGGCAAATTGAAACAAACCTAAAAAAATGAATCTAACAAAAATTGTACGCAATTTTCTTAAAATATATGTCACAAAACCCGGATTTCGCTTCGCTCAAATCAGGGATATTAGGAGGATGTTCTGAATGTTTTACCAATATTTTTCAGCAATTCAGAGAAAAGTTTATTTTGATACTTGTAAAGATATCCATCAGAATCACTTGCATTAGTTTTGGATTTCATTTCTTTCAAAATGACATCGAGATCTTTATTTTCAATATCTATTAAGAAAGACCAAAAATTTGCACCTCCTGTTATATATGGCTGAATTTCTTCAAGTTCCCCTATCCACAAAGTTTTCCACTCTTTCGAGTATCCATTTTTCAGTATTTTCCTATCTACATAGTTTTTCAAAGGTCCTCCTCTAAATCCTATGAGATTTTCATGTGAAACAATAATCTTCTGAACTTTCACATCTGTATAATTTTTCCCAAATTTTTCACATAATCGTGGAATCTGTGTCTCAAATTTATTCATTTGAATTATAGCTTTTCCTATTTGGTTAAAACAACTATTTGCTTCTGCTTTTAGACCTCGTTCATACATATCTTGTGAATATCTCGTTGCTTTGCATTCAATAAGAATTACCCCTTCTTCACAAAAAATCATCCAATCAGGAATCTTTATGTGTTTCTTTATGTGTTTCTTTTCATATCCTGGGATATGCTTTTCTATTTCATCAGCAGATAGGATTTTATCAGGTAATTTATACCATCCTAACAATACTCCAGTATATAATTCAAATAACTTGCCAAACTCCTGAGAAAATTTTTCTTTCTCACCTTCATTCATATTAAATAATTGATAGTACAATCCTGTTGTCAGCCGATAAACTAGCAGATTTGGGACTGGAGCTATAAATTTATCATCTTTGGGATTATTTTGATGACTGGGATTCCAAATCCGAATTATTGGATATTTCAATAAAGGATTCATTTCATATGATTTATAATAGTCTTCTTTTGATTTATTTTTTATGCAAATCTCTCTAAATTGATATTGATCACATGCAATTTGTTTAAGGCAATTGTTTACTACCTCATTGTTTGGTATAGAAATACCCTGTTTTCTGGCATTTTCAAAATCCTCCCCGGTTAATCCCCCTTTATTTGCAGAATTTGAAGAACGTAAAAACAAAAAGAATCCAATTTTTAGAAAATCAAAAATCGATACTCCAAATAATTTTTCAAATTGAGAATTTACAAGTTCTTTAATAAAAGGTGGTGCATTTTTATCCTTCGCCATTTCCTCATAAAGATAAATGGTACCACCTAACCGAATTTGAGGATACAATCTTGATTGACTTCCTATTTTTCTAAGAAAAAAAGATATCACAATTTCCTCTTTTTCTTCCAAAGACTTATTTGATAAATTAAAATCAGGGTCATATACTGAACAATCTGCAACCATTTTCATAATAGGAATTAAATCATCATCCCACATTGGAGACCAACCGCTGTGCATATTTGAATTAAGTATAGCATATTTTGTTATATTCGCAGGAATGAAAGGGGGATATTTTTTTCCAACATCTGATAAAAAAAAGTCATGTATTATTAAGAGCAATGAATCTAATCTATAGTAACTAATCCATCTTTCAATTTTTTTATTTAATTTTTTGAAATCTTCTGGTGATTTAATATCACTAGTGAAAATATCGTCCATTGATTTAATTTGCAGACCACCGACATTTAAAATCCTATTTCTTTGGTTATTATTCATTTTTCCCTTTGTTCATTGAGTCTTACTCTAATTATTCATAACCCCATTTAAAATCCCTTCCATTTTAATCATATTTTGATGGTTCAATATTTGTAAAACACTGCTCTTTAGAAAGACACAAAAGCCTAATAAAGTATTCGTTCATCGCTTTAGTCACCGGTATACCCTGTACGATGCCCCGTATTGAGGTAATATAGTGTACATCAGGATTAAACCATCAACACGAATTGTAACGGTCATCCAAATAATCCTTATATCATCAGCGCAAATATGACCCCCGTGAAAACCTTTAAGAAATGTTTATCAAAAACTGTTGCGTCAGTTTACACCGCGCACACGTATGGCTTCGCCATACGTGGACACGCCCTCCCGTTCGCAAAGCGTGTCGAAGACAGGCGTGACTCGGGACGTCATAAAGGGGCGTAACCCTTTATGAAAGTCAGCTTCTCATCCCTTGCTCTTGTAAACAACCCCTTTGACTGGGCTTACGACCTCGAAGAACTTGGCTTCTCGGGCTGGGAAGTGGTGAGTGAAGGCAAGCAGCAGCTAAACGATGGGACGCTGTCGCAGATAAAGAACATTATCGAAACGACAAACCTCGTTCTTACACTCCATCTGCCTTTCTCAGACCTCAATCTCGGAAGCCTCAATCACCCGATCTGGAATGAATCCATCAGGCAGATGACAAAATGTCTTGAGCGCGCATCGGATTTCGTGGAACTTGCGGTTGTCCATCCCGGTCATCTCTCACCACTGGGAATGCAGCTCCCCGATATGGCATGGCAGCAGAATATCGAGGGTTTGAGGGCGATATGCGATTTTGCTCTTGATTTCGGGATCAAAATCGGGGTTGAGAATATGCCCAACATGCAGCATATTTTCGGGAAGCAGCCGGGTGAGATTCTGGGCATGATAGAATCCCTTGAGCGGGAGAACGCGGGATTGGCGCTTGATATGGGTCATGCCAATACCAACGGGCTGGTCTTTGAATTCCTTTCTGATTTGAGTAAAGTTGTGCATGTGCATCTTCATGATAACAAGGGGAGAAGCGATGAACACCTGGAACTTGGCAAAGGCAATATAAACTGGAAAGAGGTCATCCCGAAATTCAAGGGTTATAATGGCAGGTTCGTTGCTGAAGCAAGGACAGTCGAAGAAGGGCGGGCGAGTCTGGAATATTTGAAGGGTATTGGATAAACAAAATAATACCCTACCCAACCCTTATATAGAATTTAACCTATTATTTAATTAAGCGTGCAGGAGGGTAAATGAACATCGTTCCATCTTATATTTCCAATCTGGATGATATTCTTGAAGGGGGTTTCATTAAACCCTCTGTCGTCCTTGTTGCCGGCGCGGCAGGAAGCGGGAAAACCACATTCGCCGCCCAATCCCTGTTCAATGCAGCCAGGAAAGGCGAGACATGCCTTTTCATTTCAACGCTTTCAGAGCCCCCTGCGATGATTAACAGCTATATGTCACGGTTCACATTCTTTGACAATAAGCTTTATGAAACCAACAAGATGAACATCGTAAGCATAAGCGAGTCCTTATTAAAACAGGGGCATGATGCAGTCCTGGATTTTATTAATAAGAAAATATCCTTACTTAAACCTTCAAGAATCGTCATCGACCCGCTCACTGTGCTCGGCGACATCCTGAAATCCTTCGAAGGCAGGGCGGTGAGCGATGATGAGAGGCGCGGTTTTTATTTCGATTTATTCACTTCCATGAAAAGCTGGAACACACTGGTTATTATCACAGGCGAATTCATGCTTGACGACCTGCGCAAAAGCGTGGTGGGATACCTTGCAGATGGAATAATATATATCTCCGAGGAAACCGTGGGCATGCGGGTTGAACGCAACATGCGCATCCTGAAAATGAGAGGGCAAAGATACGTTTCGGGGAAGCATTCCCTTGATATAGAATGCCCTCATTATTTCCATGGAAGAGCGGCCTCCGAAACTGCTGCGGAATTCAAGAACGTTCGGAATGAACCTGCAGCCGTATATCGATAAGAAAATGCTTGAAGTCCTGTATGTTTCCCCGGTTTCATACCGTCCCGATGAAGAAGCCTTGATAATAAAACTAAAAATAAAGGAAAATAATGTAAAACGCATCTTATTCGACGGCATAGAAAACCTTGAGACCGCGATTCCAGATAATATTGAACGTAAGAACTATATCACAGTCCTTCTTGACCTTTTTTCATCAATGGGCGTGACCACAGCGGTCACCAGCGAGATTTCCGAACTTTTCGGCGCTGTCAAACTTACCCATGAAGCTTTGTCCAGTGCAGTTGATAATATTATTCTCCTGCGGCATGTGGAGATTGAGGGAAAGATACACGGTGTCCTGAGCATCCTCAAGTCGCGCGGAATCCAGCACGACAAGGAAATACGCGAGTTTGAAATCACAGAGAAGGGTATAGATGTCAGGGACGCGATGAAAGGGTACGAAAGTGTGCTCAGCGGAAGCGCACGAAAAACGCCTGCAGATGTATTCAGGGAAACGTTTGGTGAAAAGCATTGATATTCAATAAAACTATTTTCTTGATTTTGATCCTGGTCGCATATTTTTATGAGAAAATTTTTAAAAAGCTTGCGCTTCCCTATCTTTTTATTATTTCAGGCGGTTTATTCATCATATCGTTTCTCATTTTTTTTTATGATTTTTGGAGCGATACCGGCAGCGGCTTTTTTGCATCAGGGGGCATTTTATTGGCTGCCGCAAGCCTCAGGCTTTACTTTGTGATGACGGGAGGCGATTAAAATTACACCAGTGGCGCATCTGCTATTGCAATCCGTCGGGACAATCGGTGTTGTTATTTTTTATCTTGTTCTTTCGCGATTAAGCGCGCGAATGGGGGAGGGATTAAGGCTTCCACCTTATTACCGGTGGCATTACGCCGCATGCATTATTACTTTATCTTCTATTCCTGTTCATTTATATTTACATCAAAACTATGAGATACCTGATTTAGCAGGTTCTTCCCTGGATTTACAGGTGCTTTATATCTCTTTGCTTCTAATCAGTAATGTTATCGTCATTTTAGTATCATTCAGATACTGGGGATGGTTAAAAGATGAACTTCTTGGCAAACCAAAAGGAGGAGAACCATATGGGTAAAAAAATAATGGTAGTGGACGATGAACCTGATACAGTGGACTTGATAAAACTCGTGCTTGAAACAGAGGGATTTGAGGTTATAACAGCTTTTAGCGGAAAGGAGTGCCTGGACAAGCTGTCATTCGAAGAGCCTGACGCCATACTTCTGGATATAATGATGCCTGAAATGGATGGATGGGAAGTATTCAAGAAAATCAGGCAAAAATACAAAAAGCTTCCTGTGGCTATTCTTACGGTAAGGAACCAGGACATAGATAAAATGCTCGGGCTGCATGTGCTTAAAGCAAACGATTACATCACGAAACCTTTTGGGAGAAAAGACCTGGTCGAAAGAGTCAAAAAGATGGTAAAATCGTGAAAAGCCTGAATATTACTCAAAAATTAATAATATCCCTGATACTGATATCGCTTCTGCCTTATGCGGCAATAACCTATTTCAATTATTCGTCAGAAAAAGCCGCCCTTGAGAAAAGTGTTTCCGATGATTTGAGCGCCCTTGTGGAAGCAAAGAATACCCATATCAACACAGTTGTGAATTTCAGGATAGAGCAGGTAAAGGAAGTCGCCACCTCAAACTTCATGCAGCAGATTGAAACCGGGAAAACGGGAGACATCAACCTGAACCTCCTGAGAGTACAAAAGCAGATACCTGAATTTCTTGAGATATCCGCCCTTGACCAGAACGGCACTGTAGTTGCATCAACGGAAATTAAATTGATAAACAAAAACTATGCGGGGGAGGATTTTTTTAAGAACGGTACGAAGGGGCTGTATCTTGGAAATATAAACTAT
>JAPZAN010000101.1 GCA_027460605.1 Candidatus Methanoperedens sp. | reverse complement strand
GCTCGCAATCCTGCAAGCCATCCAAGCTACGTAATCTTTTGACTGCTATCTCTTATTTTGTGTGCGGGTATTTTCCTGTAAGCCAAAGAGCATTCTTTCCTTTTTGAGCCCTGTCTCGTTGCCGCCCATTTGAGGATGGGCACAACCGCTTCTCTTAGACCTTGCCCGTCTTTCGTCAATGAATACTCAACACGAGGCGGGATTTCAGCGAATGACGTTCTTTTGATCAACTGCTCGTTTTGAAGTTGTTTCAGAGTGTCAGCAAGAGTCTTTGGGCTGATGCCACGTAGTTCCTCTATGAGTCTGTTGAACCTGAGGCTGCCGTAATTCCCGATTGCATTTATGATAAGAAGTGCCCATTTCTTGCTGATCACGTCTATAATTCCTTCAAGCGGACAATAGCAGACCACTTCGTTCTTGTTCTGCATTTCCTTCACTTTCGCTGTCAGTAGCAACTATCATGCTATAAACTTGATAGTTTAAATACTTTACTTTTTATAGTTAAGCCGAAAAATGAGGTGAAACAAAACTTGAACGATGAATGTGGTTGTGCTATGCATCATGGAAGACACGATGACCATTGTGGGTGTGGTATGCATGGACATGAGCAAGGTTACAGAAGACGCTTCCTAACTAAGGCTGAGAAGACTGAAAAGCTAAAGAATTACGCAGAGGAACTGAGGAAGGAGCTTAAGGCAGTCGAAGAGAAAATCAAGGAATTGCAGACCTAAACATCAACACAGATAGTTTATGTGGAGAATCGATATGTCAAAACAAAACAATCTCCATGTTTTTTCTGCTGGTGCAGTAGCGCCTCCCATAAAGAAATGTGCTGAGAAATTCAAGGCGAAATTTGGAACAGAATTTGAGTTCACTGTTGGAAAAGCTGAAAACCTTATGGAGAAGATTGCAGAAACCAAAAAAGGCGACTTGTTAACTTGCGGTTCAGAGTACATACTTGACCATGCCCAGTTGAAAGGATTGGTTCTCAAGGAAACAAGAAGAAGCCTTGGTTCAAGGATCTCTGCGATTCTTGTGCAAACTGGAAACCCGAAAAAGATAAAGTCAATATCCGATTTGGCAAAGGAAGGGATTCATGTTGGGGTCTCTGTGAGCGGTTGCCTAACGGGAGTATGGGATGATTTAGCAACCAAAGCGGGCCTTGCCGAACAGATCAGAAAGAACACGGTTGCTTATGCCGATGGATGCGGGGAACTGATGTCGTTTATCAACAAGAAACAGGTAGATGCAATCTTGGGATGGGATGCCTTCAAGAACATGAACATGAACACCATGGACATTATAGAGTTGCCAAAAGACCTTCAAGTGCATAGAAGCACAGCCATAGGCGTAATATCCTTCTCCAAGAACAAAGAATTATCTGAGAAATTCATTGACTTTCTGGTATCCGAAAAAGGCAAAAAAATCTACGAAGAACAAGGATGGCATCACGTAAAATAGATTTCGTGAGCCGTTAACTAGTGAAGAAGTTTCTTGTTTGACACGAGCAACGTCGCTATGATTTCCTGCTACTCTGTCCACCAATAGGTGGTTGTTCCGAATTTCATGCCGCACTCATGGCATTTTCCTTCTGCGTAACCCGGGCTGCCTGTTCGCCCTTTGAAACTAACTTCATTTTCTGATCCGCATTTTGGACACTTGGCGAAAAATCTTGTCAAGAGTCTTATTCCTCAAAAATGGCAAGCTTGGGGAGGATTTAAGACTTTGCGCTTTTTGGTATTTCAGATAGGAATCGCATGGCGGAAGTGCGGAAAACCTGTAGTCGAACCTAAAAGAACTGACTAGATTTATGATGTCGTGTAGATTCTGCGAAGGAGCCCATACGCGTTGTATCCGAATATGATGTGTGATTTGTGTTTCGATTCCCATCTGAGAAAAACTGTGATTCTGCCTAGCACTAGGAAGGAAGCGGCTGGCCACAGAAAATTGATTAACCGGATTTTCGCGTCGATATCCAAAATTAAGAGAACGCCAACTAAAATCGATAGGACACCTGCGAAAATAAGCAGGAAGAATGACAAAGTCTGATAGCTCACCCTAACTTCTCCTGTTTCTTCGAGACCTCTAGTAAACGTCAGACCCATCGCAAGTCCAGAAGCCAAGCCTGATAGAACGCCCACACTGAAGATTGGAACATCAAGACCAAACATACCGAGATAAAGGAAACCAGTGAGACCGGTGAAGAACAGCGTTATTCCATC
>JAPZAN010000100.1 GCA_027460605.1 Candidatus Methanoperedens sp. | reverse complement strand
TTATACATTAATGAAATACTCTTTGTCGTTTCATCTTTCTGAATCTCTGCATGTCGAATTATCCATTTTATGCTTTTATCTGTCAGTTTGGCCATCGGCTCGCCAGAAGCCGAACGAAATAATATCCGTACTCTACAAATGTTTTTAAAATCTTAAACTTGAATGAAACAGAAATCAGCTTCTTTTGAAAAGTTTATCGAGTTCCTGCCTGTTAAAAGAGACCATGGTTGGTCTTCCGTGCGGGCAGGTATATGGATTTTCAGTCATGAAAAGCTGCCTGACAAGGCTTTGCATCTGTGAAGTCGAGCAGTCCGCGCCCGCCTTGATAGCGCTTCTGCAGGCAATACTTTTAGTCACCCGCTCAAATACCCCGGTTTCATCTTTTATCCTTCCTTCCGAAAGTATGTCCGCTATTATATCATGTATCAACTGCGGATCTTCAAGCCTGCCAAGCACAAAAGGGACTGCGGTTACCGCAAATGTGTCGGGTCCGAACCCGGATATCCTGAAGCCAAACTCCTCAAGGTACGGGATGCACTCTTTTATTAAAACCTTCTCCCTTGAGTCAAGTTCGAGATTGACGGGTACAATAAGTTCCTGGGAATCCTCGCGTTTTGATTCACGAACCTTTTCAAAAAAGACCCGCTCATGCGCTGCATGCTGGTCAATTATTATCAGGCCGTCTTTTGTTTCTGCAATGATGTACAGGCTGCCGACCTGCCCGAGTATATTGACCTGCGGCATTTCAATATTTTGGTTCCCATGCCCCCTCCCGAATTTTTCGGATTGCCTGAGCCTTTTCTCAGTGTCTTTAACAGGAACCCTGAATCCTGTGCCGGTTTCCCGGACCAGAAGAGGGTTTTGGGGAATATTTTCATACACTAAAGACTGCTGCTCAGGTATTTTCACATCCGGAATCAGGGTCTCCCCGCTGAGGGACATTTTCACAGCCCGCGCCACCACATCGCATATCTCCCGTTCATGGCTTAACCTGACCTGGTTCTTGGTGGGGTGCACATTGACATCCACTTCCAGAACATTAACATATATTTTTAAAACAGCAATCGGGAAACGCCCCCTCGGGATAAGCGTGCCGTAACCGTCGCGCAGGGCAAAGCTAATAGCCCTTGAACTTACGTTCCTATCGTTTATGAAAAAGGACTGGAAGTCAAGGCTTCCGCGCACCATCGCGGGTTTTGACACGAATCCTGTTACTCTGGCAAGACCGGATTCAAAATTAACAGGAACCATCGCCCGCGCCACTTCCTGGCCATAGATATGGATTATCGTATCCCGAAGCTCCGAGGCCGGGGCGCGCAGTATCTCCTTTCCGTTATTGGATAAAGTAAATGATATGCTGTTATGACCGAGTGCGTTCCTTGTTACGACGTCAATGATATGCGCCAGTTCGGTGCTGTCTGATTTAAGGTATTTTTTTCTTGCAGGGGTGTTGTAAAACAGCTCTTCGGCAAGTACGGAAGTCCCGTCAGCAGCCCCCGTTTCCTCGATACTTATCAACCTGCCCCTACGGACTACTACCTTTGTGCCTGATAATTCGTCTTTTGTTTTGGTGTTTATCTCCACATTGGCGACAGCGGAAATAGAAGACAGCGCTTCACCCCTGAATCCCATTGTCCTGACGGTTTCGATATCTTCGATAGTGCTGATTTTGCTTGTGGCGTGTTTCACGAAGGAAAGCGCAGCATCCTCTTTACTCATCCCGCATCCGTTATCGGTCACGCGTATCGAGTTCTTCCCGCTTTTTGTGACTTCGATGCGTATATCGGTTGCACCGGCATCGATTGAGTTCTCGATAAGCTCCTTGACCACTGAGGAGGGGCGTTCTATCACTTCCCCGGCAGCTATCTTGTTTATTGTTGCCTCATCAAGTACGCGGATTTTTCCCATATTCTGGCAAGATTAAGCAAAACCATACTCAGGATAATGCATATCGAAAGTGCATAAAACGTTGTATCCGTGCTGAGACCCCCCAGCCCTTTCACCCAGATATATTTCATCCCACCGATGGATGCCGTGATTATGAACGCAAGACACGCGGATGCTATCGCGCCGCCCACAAGCGACCAGGGAAAGACGGCGCCCCTTTTTTCAAAGAACACCGAAGCGATAACGAAGCCTATTGAGAATATGAACAGGATGAGATATGGCGGAAGCGGAAATGAATTGCTCTCCATAATATACGTAATCCCGTAAGCTACGGAAACCATGATAAAAGCCATTCCGGCTACAATCCCGAGGATTTTCACGAAATCATTGGATTCGAATTTAATATCCATCCCTTCAAATCAAAATATAATTAAAAGTATTTAAACAATTTGATAGTCTATATGAGTTTGTGATTCAAATAGCAATAATTTAATAATAAAACGTATCAATATGT
>JAPZAN010000099.1 GCA_027460605.1 Candidatus Methanoperedens sp. | reverse complement strand
TAACGAAAACAAAAGGGGAGCTGGAGGAACTGCCTGAGGAAATATAAGTGAAGGTAAAAGTAAAAATTCTTTCCGGGGGTGTCAAAGAGCAAGTCCTGGAACTTTCATCGGATTCAACGTATGAAGGGATGCTAAAATCTCTTAATATAAATCCAGAAATAGTCCTGGTATTCCGGAAAGGCGCTCCTGTACCGCTGGATGAAAAGGTGACTCCTGACAGTGTGGAAATCCTGAGGGTCGTGACAGGAGGCTAATCCCTGACGACAATGCAGTTAACAGACGCATATGGAAGGACGATAAGGAGTCTCAGGATATCGCTGACGAACCGCTGCAACCTGAAATGCCTGTATTGCCATCGTGAAGGTGAAACGCGGGAGATAAATAATGAGATGACCTGCAGGACTATTGAAAATATAGTCAGGGCTTCGCAGGCTTTCGGGGTGGACAGGGTGAAATTCTCGGGCGGAGAACCTTTGCTCAGGAATGATTTTGAGGATATCATCAACTCCCTTCCAGAACTCAGGGATGTTTCGGCTACAACCAACGGAACTAATCTTTCGCAAAGGGCGAAAAGCCTTGCAGAAAGCGGACTTGACCGCATCAATATCAGTCTTCCCTCTCTTTCGCCTGAACAATATAGGAAAGTCACGGGAGGGGATATTGGTAAAGTACTGAACGGGATTGCCGCTGCCATTGATTGGGGGATGACGCCAGTTAAACTGAATATGGTTCTCCTCAAAGGGATAAATGATACAGAAATCCTGAAAATGATGGATTTTACCAGGAAGTTTGAAGGGAAAGTTATCCTGCAATTAATCGAATTAATGGATTTCCAGGGGACAGCAAAATATCAGGTTAATATAAATGAAATTGAAAAATTCCTTGAATCCAGAGCCTCGAAAATCGAAGAAAGGGTAATGCACAGGAGAAAGAAATATCATATCGGTGGTATCGAGGTCGAACTTGTCAGGCCAATTGATAATTCGCATTTCTGTGCCAATTGCAACAGGCTTCGGGTCACTTCAGACGGAAGATTGAAACCATGCCTTTTCAGGAATGACAACCTGGTGGATGTGAATAATAAAGAGCCGCAGGAAATCATGGAATTAATGAAGCTTGTTATGGATAAAAGAGAACCATTCTACAAGGGTTGAGCTGAACGCATATTTAAATTATAATGCGGCGGTTCTTTATGGATCTTATTAATAAAACCGAACTCAAATATCTCCTTTACTGACAACTCTTTTGAGATGTATTTTAACCTGTGGAGCACGGGCACAAAAGCCATTGTCGAGCGAACGAACTCGCTTGACAGGGAAGCGCAATATTTCGGGGAGACCATGTAAGCGCTCATCACAAACTCTTCGTCCACAATTCCTGTGAGTTTTGAAACAATTTTTGCTGCCTCCTTTGGTTTTGTCCTGATGAAATTACTCGCTTTTTCATGAAGCTTAAGGAAGTCCAGAATCACATCAGGAGATTGCATCAAATTCTTCCTGATAACTACCCCGTAACTTGGATTATCGGGCCACAGGGCGTGCGGCGGAATGATTATTTTTGCATCACAGGCGCGCGCCGATGCAACAGCAAGAGACGGCGTACCGACTGCTGCATCGATATCACCGTCCACCAGCGCCTCAAGAACAAAGTCTGTCCATGCGAAGTTCTTAACCTCGATATTGAGCTTTGCTTCATTTATGGCATTGTTGATGATGACATCGTGAATAGAGCCTTTCGGAGGGGAGCCGATGATCTTTCCTTCAAATTGCGAAAGCGCCGCATTTAAGCTCCCGGAATCACCAAGAGTTTTGTATTTATTCCGGGCAATCAGCACGGTTCCTTCCACATGCCCTCCGGCGATGCAGATAATCGGAACCCCCCGGTCGATGCCGATAATTGCAGGAGGCAGACCGATATACCCGATGTCGATTTCCTCGTTCGCGAAAGCCTTAACGATGTCGGGACCAGAGGCAAAAAGTTTCCAGTTCGCATGGATGCCTGCTTTTTCAAGCCAGTCTGTGCCCATCAGGATAAATGAGGTATGATATACGGTTGAAAGATGGCCGATGTTGATGAGTTTTGGGTTAAGCATGATATTTTTATTTAAGCTTATTTTCATATTCAGCTTTTATATCCCTGATAAATTCTAAAATGAATCTAATAGCTTCGGATGGCTCTTTAGACAAAAAACTTTCGCTTACATCACCGTCTATGCAATTGTGAAAAT
>JAPZAN010000098.1 GCA_027460605.1 Candidatus Methanoperedens sp. | reverse complement strand
ATTTCCACCCCTTCAACTACCTTTTCGCTCTTCTTCAAGGCTGGTTTTTTCAATAGTTCTTTTTCCCTTTCATCCGCCACTATGGTCTTTTCTTCAGCTTCGATTACCGGCGCTTGTTTTTTTCGCTCCCTCGGGACATAATTATCAGCGATTATGTACGTGCTTTTCGGTTTGGGTTTTTCAGCCGGTTTTTCCTCTTCTTTAGGTTTTATTTCCGGTTTGGGCTTTGGCTCTTCCCTGAACACTTTCCTGGGTTTTATTTCCTGGATTATCGATTTCTGGTCAAGAAGCTCTTTCATGACGCCGTCATAAGAACTATTAAGTTCTATGAGCCTGTGTTCCATCCTGTCCATCCGGTTCTGGCATTCCTTCAGGGCATTGCTTTCCGATTTTCGTTCTTCAACCAGGGAGGTTCTGAGGGATTTATTCATCTCGATTATCTCTTTTATTTTCTCGCTGAATTTGACCTTGATATCTTCAAGTGTGGATTCCCTGAGCTTGATTTTATCAGTGAACCGCTTTTCCATTTCCACGAGAATGGAATCTTTCAAAGCTCCCTGCATCTCTGCAAACTCTTTATCGCGTGCAGCCAGTTTTTGCTCAAGTCTCTCTATTATAATATCCCTTTCAGTGCTCATAAATATCCCTCGTTCTTTAATCGGCAAAAATGCTCAAATAGTTTTTGGTAATTGACTTTTTGCACAGTACACATATCGTATTAAGTTAAATATTTTATGGGGACAATCGCTTTCTATCCCGCGGGAACAACACCACTTCACGGATATTCTCAATCCCAAGCATTGTCATGAGGAGCCGCTCTGCGCCAAGTCCCCAGCCAGAATGCGGCGGCATGCCGTACCTGAAGGCTTTGAGATAGAAATCAAAACCGTCCGCATTCAATCCCTGTCCTGTAATCCTCTGGCGCAGCAGTTCATACGAATGCACACGCTGTGCCCCCGAAGAAAGCTCCATGCGCGGATGCATCATATCAAATGCCCTGCAAAGCTCTGGTTTGTCATCATAAGGCATGGCGTAGAATGGTTTTATCTTTGAAGGCCAGTCCACTATGAAATAATGTTCTCCTATCGTTTTCCCGATAGTGTGTTCAGACTCCGTGGTCAAATCTTCCCCCCATTCTATCTGTTCACCGCCCTCGTTTGCGATTTTTATAGCCTCGTCATAGGTAATGCGCTTAAAAGGCGTCTGTGGTATCTTGAGTTCCACGCCAAGGTTTGAGAGATAATTTTTCCCGTTCTCTGAAACGTATGTATAAACATATTTAACAAGGTTCTCAAGAATGACCATAACATCTTCATGGTCTAGGAAACTTGCTTCTATATCGATGGATGTGGCTTCATTCAAATGTTTTCGCGTGTCATGTTCCTCTGCCCTGAATATCGGGCCTATCTCGAATACGCGGTCAAGCCCTCCCGACATCATCAATTGCTTGAATAATTGCGGGCTCTGGTTAAGGAAAGCCTCGCGTTCAAAATAAGTTATGGGAAAAAGTGCAGTCCCGCCTTCAGTCGCAGTGGCAACTACTTTTGGCGTTGTTATCTCGACAAAACCTTCACGGTCAAGATACTCCCTTATACTCTTCTGGAGAAGGTGCCTTATCCTGAAAATGGATTGCGTGTACGGGCGGCGCATGTCCATGAACCGCACATCAAGGCGCGTATCAAGGTCGGCATCCACTTTGCCAGTTGTATCCATGGGTAACGGGGATTCGGCTTTCCCAAGCACTTTGATTTCAGTCGGGATTAATTCATACCCGTTTGGCGCCTTTGCTTCTTTCTTGATGTTGCCGGTAACTGCGACAACGGATTCGCGTGAGATGTTCCTTGCTATCTCAAGAACGTTCTTATCTATTGTCTTCTTGAAAAGCGTGACCTGCACAAGCCCTTCACGGTCGCGGACGATGAGGAAAGTGATGCCGCCAAGGTCGCGTATCTCGTGCACCCAGCCGCATATGGTGACAGGGCTCTGGTTCATTTCGGGTGTTATCTGGGTTGAGTAGTGAGTTCTTATCATTGGTATCAAGGCTCTGTAATGAGTAAATGTATTATTAATCTATTGGGAATGAAGCTCTAAAGTTTTGAAAGGATATACGATTAATGCATATAAACGATAAAAAAGAAAGTTATTTGATATATTAAATCATTACTTGGGTATCATGGATAAAAAAAGTCCTTTTTTTACAGCTTCTATGGCATCAATTGTGTATTTTGTTATA
>JAPZAN010000097.1 GCA_027460605.1 Candidatus Methanoperedens sp. | reverse complement strand
AAAAACCTGTCATAAAAGGAATTAAATGTCGAGGATAAAAGTACTGGTCGTGGATGACTCAGCTTTCATGCGCAAGGCCATCACTGATATTCTCTCTTCCTCGCCGGATATAGAAGTTATTGGCAAAGCAAAAAACGGCCGGGAAGCGTTTGAAAAGGTAATAAAATTAAAACCTGATGTCGTTACTCTGGATATTGAAATGCCTGTTCTTGACGGCCTCCAGACGCTGGGATATATAATGAGCGAATGCCCGACACCCGTAATAATGCTCAGCGCCGCGGAATCAAAACATGCCGATGTCACAATGACGGCATTTGAATACGGAGCAGTGGATTTCATCCTCAAACCATCCGGAAATATCAGCCTCGATATGAACAAAATAAAGGATGATTTAATAAAAAAAGTAAAGGCTGCATCCAAAGTTGAAACCCGCAAGCTTGGTTTTATCCATGGCAAAGAAGATAATTCCGGTATTTCCAGGATGGAAGATGCCAGGGAAACCAGAAAAAAACCAGATGATTCTGCTGTAATAGAAACAGACCGGGCCGAAGAGCAAAAGATTGAACCTGACAAAAAATCAAAATTTAAGAAAATAGTAATTATAGGCACTTCTACCGGGGGACCAAGAGCCCTGCAGTGGGTTATACCTTTGCTCCCCTCTAACCTTAATGCGCCGGTTCTTGTGGTCCAGCACATGCCGGCCGGATTTACAAAATCACTTGCTGAGCGCCTGGACAGCCAGTCCAGGATAAAGGTAAGGGAAGCTCGGGATGGGGATATCGTAAGACCCGGGATTGTCCTGATAGCGCCGGGCGATTACCATATGACCGTCAGGCAGGAAGAAATAAATGGCAAAACAAAAGAGGTTATCGCGCTTAATAAGAGTGAAAAAGTCCAGGGTGTAAGACCGTCTGTCGATGTTCTTCTCAATTCAGTTGCGCAGATTTACGGGGCAAACTCGGTTGGGGTTATACTTACGGGAATGGGCTCCGACGGTACGGATGGTATCAGGAGACTCAAATTAGCCGGCGGCAGGGTAATCGCCGAGGATGAATCCACATGCGTGGTTTATGGCATGCCCAGGTCTGTTATAGAACAACGGCTGGCAGATTATGTTTTACCAATTAATAAAATAGCGGAGAGCATAGCGCAAATTACATAGGGGAATTCTAATGGATGACATGTCGGAATATAAGGAAATGTATGCGGTTGAAGCAGCAGAACATCTCCAATCGATGAATGAGGCGCTTCTTAATCTTGAGAAAGACCCGGAAAACAGTGAAACTATTAATGTAATGTTCAGGGCGGCTCACACGCTAAAAGGCATGTCTGCAACTATGGGTTACACCAATATCAAGGAACTCACCCATGAAATGGAAAACCTGATGGACAGCGTCCGGAAAAATGAGATGAAACTTGATTCTGCGGCTATCGATATACTTTTCGAAGGTCTTGATACGCTTGAAAAAATGGCGGAAACCCCTGAAAATTGTTCGCAATTCGATATATCCGCTCTGATAGGGAAAATTTCATTACTGTCAAAAAGGGAAACCGGGGCAGAAGCGACCGGGCAGGTAAAGACTCCCGATACAGAAGCCGCAGATGTTACCCATGATAGCTCTAAACCCTATACCAGTCAGGAAAAAGTCGAAGATGGCTGCACAATTTTGGATATTACTGTTACGCTTCACGAATCATGTGTTCTCAAATCTGCCCGTTCAACTGTTGTAATGAGAAATCTTTCAGAGCTCGGGGAGATTATTGAAACGCATCCTTCGATTAAGGAAATTGAAGACGAGAAGTTTGACAGGGAATTCAAGATTGTGGTTTCGACTAAAGAAGAGGCTGCAAAATTAGAGAAAAGTATAATGGGGATTTCAGAGATTGCAAAAGTGGAGATTAAAACACATGAAGGGACACAGGCAAAGGCAAAAGTTGAAGAAAATTACGAATGAATTGCAGGAAGAAATCATGGCATCCAGGATGGTGCCGATTGAACAGATATTCAACCGGTTCCCGCGGATGATACGGGACCTTGCCAAAAAAGAGGGAAAGGAGATAGATTTGATCCTGGAAGGCGGTGATATTGAACTTGACCGTACCGTGCTGGATGAAATAGGAGACCCTCTTGTTCATATCCTGCGGAACTGCGTAGACCATGGTATCGAATCCCCCGAAAACAGGAAGCAGGCAGGTAAAAATCCCAGGGGTACTATCAGGTTGATTGCAAGGCGTGAGAAAAATCATGTAGTCATTGAAGCCACGGATGACGGTAAAGGAATGGACCCGCAGAAGTTTCGGGAAACTGCTGTCAGGAAAGGGTTATTGACGCAGGAAGAGGCGGAAAAACTTTCAGATAATGAAGCAATCAACCTGTCATTCATGCCCGGGTTCAGCACTGCCGAGAAAGTAACGGATGTTTCGGGGCGCGGGGTGGGGATGGACGTTGTGAGAACCAAAATAGGGAGTATGGGCGGCTCGATAAAACTTGACTCTGCAAAAGG
This sequence comes from Candidatus Methanoperedens sp., assembly GCA_027460605.1. Classification (GTDB taxonomy): domain Archaea; phylum Halobacteriota; class Methanosarcinia; order Methanosarcinales; family Methanoperedenaceae; genus Methanoperedens. The sequence continues at coordinate 1,515 of JAPZAN010000097.1, read as the reverse complement.
GACGGGTACAAAAATCATTCTCAAATTGCCTTTGACGGTGGCAATCATACATTCCCTCATGGTGAAGGTAGGCAAGGATGTCTATGCCGTGCCCATTGCCAATGTGGTAAGGGATCTGGCTATCAAGAAAGACCAGATAAAGACAATAAAGGGCGAGGAAGTCATATTGATACGAGGAGAAGTCCTGCCTATTGTCAGGCTTCACAAGCTTTTCGGAATCATCGATACCAACGGTTCGGAAGACCTTCTTGTCGTGGTCGTGGAACGCGGTGGAAGCAATATCGGGCTCGTAGTGGACCAGGTCATAGGCCAGCAGGAGGTCATACTCAAGAACCTTGAAAACCATATTCTCAAAGGGGTCAGGGGATTTGCAGGAGCGACAATACTGGGTGACGGCAATGTTGCACTGATTCTTGATGTGGTGACATTGCTATGATGAATACTTCTGATATACATGCATTGCATGAAGATGATACGGAGTTTTCAGAATTAAAAACTATTATCAAGAGAAAAATCGGTTTTAATTGCGAGCAATACAAGCAGGCACATTTGAAAAGGAGACTGGCTGTCAGGCTCAGGGCGACCCAATCAAAATCTTATAAAGAGTATGCAGAGATCCTTTTAAAAAATCAGGCTGAAGAGAAACAATTGAAAGAGACATTGACAGTCAATGTTACGGAATTGTTCAGGAACCCTGAAACCTACGAAGCATTCCGTGCAGCGGCGCTTCCTGAATTGATCAAATCCAGAGGAGAAAGCCGAACTTTGAAAGTTTGGAGCGCCGGATGCTCAAATGGGGAAGAACCGTATTCCATAGCCATCATGCTGGCCGAATACCTGGGAATATCAGCCAGGAGATATAATATCTCCATCATGGGCACAGATATTGATGAGGATTCTCTTAATAAAGCCGGGCTTGGCATATTTCATCCGAAGGCACTCGAAAAGATAAGCAAAGAAAGGCTTGAACGTTTTTTTATTAAGAAAGATAATAATTATCAGGTCAATGACGAAATTCATCGCATGGTCACTTTTAAAAACCATGATTTGATATCCGGACCGAAACTATCAGGATTTGACATAGTCTTTTGCAGGAATGTCACTATATATTTTGAGCAGAAACTCCAGGAGAAGCTTTATTTTGATTTCTATAATGCCCTGAAAGACGGCGGTTATTTTGTTATGGGAAAAACAGAAACCCTTATCGGACAATCAAGCAAGCTTTTCAAACACGTTGATTTGAAAGAAAGGATATACCAGAAGAAGGCAAACTAAATATGACTGAAATAAAAACACTTACGGAATTCCAGAAAGATGCACTCAAAGAGGTCGGGAATATCGGGATAGGGCATGCAACAACATCGCTCTCCCAGATGGTCAACAAGCGTGTCTGGATATCCCTGCCCGACCTTAAGCTGATACCATTAATAAAAGTTCCTGACCTTGTAAAGAATGAAGCTCCAGTGATAGGGATAATACTGGAATTGACAGGGGATACCAAAGGGTTTCTTCTGC
>JAPZAN010000096.1 GCA_027460605.1 Candidatus Methanoperedens sp. | reverse complement strand
AAAAGTTGTTGGAAATGAACCATTAAAAATGGATCTCAAGAAACTCAAAGATGCTGCTCATAATGTTTTTGATAATGAATCCAACAATTATAAGCAGAAATTGGTTTACAATTTGCTGGAAACGGTAAAAAACAATGACCAGAATAGATTTTTTTATATTATATTAAAAACAATCAACAAACCTAAAGAAAATTTCAAAGAACTTTGGGATTTGCTCGAAAAAAATTATGATGTTATGCCAGGAGAGGCATTCATGAATTTTGCGTATGCCATAATCACGGGGATAATGTCTACTTATAGAGGTGATGAAAATGAATAAAGAAAGGGAATTATCAGGAATTGAAAAAAATAACAAAATGGGACGGTAAACAGCATATTTTAGTTAGCAGATATGCTCTTAGATATAGTATACTTCATTGGGCAAATAAACTATTTCCAGATAAGTGGAAATTAGCAGGAAGAGAAGAATTTGAATTGGTTAAAGGAGGCGTTGCTCATCCAAAACAAACATTAATTAATGATAAAAATATCTTAGATTTTCCAGAGTTTGACCTCTTTGGATTTATGATAGCTGAAAAAGGAGAGGCTAAAGCTGCTACAACGCGTGTATCTCCAGTAAAAATATCTCATGCACTGTCTTTTACACCCTATAACTACGATTCTCATTTTATGGCTAATTTAGATGTAATGAAACGGGCGGGAGGACCGGGAAGCAATCCTGTTACTATCGAAGAAAAAAAGGATTTTTACGTTTACAATGTGGTAATAGATGTAAATAGGGTCGGAAAATACACAAAAGAAGAGCACGGGGATGAAAAGGTAGGTGATATTTCCATTGATAATATGAGCGAACGTATAATTCAACTCGTTGAAACTATATTCCATCTAAAGAGAGAAATAAAAGGCAGAATGGAGGATTTGTCACCGTGGCTGGTTATATGTGGTTTGTACAATAATGGAAAATATGAAACATATCTTGATAAAATTGAGTTGGCTAAATCGCATCTTTATAAAGTTATCACAAAGGAAAAAGAAACCAAAGATAATGAAGGAAGAATGATTAAAGAGATGGAATGCGAAACTATTGAGAAAGATGCACCAAAATTTATTATAGATATAGATTGTGGACAGAATCCTATGCTAGCAACCCAAGAAGAGGTTAAAACAAAAATCAAGGCATTTTTAGAAGGCAATAATAGTTCTCAGATTATAGTTTATAAAAGACAATTCATACAAACGGAACCAACATTTACAGAACCAATAAAAACAGAAAAAGCGAATTAAAGGCATTAAGATGTCGGAAAAAATAATTCTCATAGAAATCTTTCAACCATTTGCTCAATATAGAAATCCTTTCACTTTCTATTACGCCCAAACTTATCCATTACCTCCAAAATCTACAGTTATTGGAATGTTACAAAATGCTGTTGGAGACTGGTATGGCAACGAATTGGGAATAGAAAACTGGTGGAATTTGAAAGTTAGTGTGCATGGCGGATTTGAAAATGCTTTCTGGAATTATCAAAGCTTGATAAAAGGTGAGATAAAATTTGAAAACCAAAGGATAATTAACCAGAATTTACCTCTTTATGGAGAAGGTCAAACATCTCAACGAACACCTGTCTATCAACAAGAATTATTCAACGGACATTTATATATTTTTATAAAAGGTGAAGGCAATCTTATTGAGAAAATAAAAGAAGCATTAAATAAACCAGCTAAAGTTCTATATCTTGGAAGAAGCGAAGATGTTGTCTTTATACGAAATGTAAAAGAAACAGTAGCTAGAAAGATCAATGTTGAAGGAGATATTAAACTGAAATACCCAACTTATCTTTTGCAAAAAAATTTTTCTATAAAAAACCAAAAATATCCTGTATATTCTATTCCGTTAAAAGTTATTTTCGAAAACAACAGGCAAAATGTAAAACATAAATCAGAGATTACAAAATCAACTGAAAGAAAACCAGAATTCGAACCGATTATTTATACAGGATATGATCATAGTATCATTCTAAATGAAAACTCTCATATTGATGTTGAATTTTATACGATCAAGGATGACGAAAAAATAAGAATTATATATCCATTTGGGTGGTTATAATGATTATTGATTTATTAAGAGCGAAATCCAAAGATGAAGAAAATTACCTTCTGAAAGATCACTTAAAGGAGACCATATCTTCTGCAGTTAAACTTAGAGATTTCATTAATCAAAATAAATCTGTAATTTTATATAAATTTGATGAAACATTTTTTGAACATTTGATTGTGGCTTGTTTATTACATGATTTAGGAAAAATAAACTGGAAGTTTCAACTAAAACTTTTTACTAAAGATGAAAAGGAATATGATTATGGAAATAGAAGGTATAAAAACGATGAATTAAATCAATTATATGACTTTTTTAATGGTTTCAGGGATATTGATATAAAAGATCATGAAGTAATTTCATTAATTTATTCTATGATTTTCTTGGATAATGACGATTGGGATAAGAAAATTAGAACGGCGATTCTTTTGCATCATTATAATGAGTTCTATACAAATAGAGACAGCGCAAATATAAGATATGTTTTTGACGATTATCCAGACCTGGAAAAATATTTGGAATTTTTAATCAATAACAAAGAAGGTTTCGAAGTTTTATTAACAGACCTGCTCCAGAACATATTAGACAATGTTGCTGATAAGTCTACAAAGGATGTCCTTAAAAAACTTAATAGTACCAAATTCAATATGGTCAGAGAACTTAAAGAGTGTATAGATAATGGTTTTGGTCTATCTGCTAAATTGAAATTGTTTAACATCCCTGACAAAGAAGATGAAAATTTTTATGATTTTTTTGTTTTTTTAGGTTGTTTAAGAAGATGCGACTATTCAGCGAGTGGTAGTGTAAATATTGAAGATATACAAAATTTGGGTGAAGTTGTTTATAAAAATCTTAATGATAGAATAAAAAATAAGATTGAACAGCAAGAAATTTGGCAAGAAAAGATTCTGCAACAAAATGATTCCGATAATTTGGTTCTTATTGCACCAACCGGTTCAGGAAAAACAGAATTTGCTTTATTATGGGCGAAAAACAGAGGTAAGAAATTAATATATACACTCCCGTTAAGAGTCGCCCTGAATGATTTGTATTGGAGATTTGGTGATAAAGAAAAAGGGTACTTTGAAGGTGATTTCTTACGGATATTACATTCAACGTCATTCATTGAGTATTTGAAAGAAGCAAAAGATGGAAAAGAATTAGATATTGATATTAAACAAACAACTGCGGAACTATTTTCTTCGCCTCTATGTTTAACGACACCTGACCAAGTTTTCCTTAGCAGTTTGAAGTATTATGGTTTCGATAAGCTTGTTAGCGTCTATCCAATTTCTGCAATTGTTATAGATGAAATTCAGGCGTATAATCCAGAGATGATTGCAGTTATTATAAAAACCTTGGAAATCATAAAAAAGCTCCATGGAAATTTACTTATTATTACAGCTACGTTTCCACCATATTTTGAAGATAAAGAATTTGTGAGCAAGGAAAAAGGATTTACTATAATAGATTTAGAGAAGCTTGATAGCAAAGAAAAAAATCAGATTAAAAACTACAATCTACAAAGACATAATATAGAGATTGTTAATTCTCAATCTATTTTTGAATATGAAAATCAGAAAAACGGGGATACCAAACTAAAGCCTGATGTTCAATCATTCGAGAAAATAAAAGAAATTCTTACAAAAAATGAGACAAAAAATATCCTTATCATCTTGAACAATGTTGGAAAAGCTATAGAATTATATAAAAAATTAGAAGAAAACCTCAGTGAGTTCAAAGTTAAAAAGGAAAACCTATATCTTATTCATTCCAGGCTTTTGGAAAAAGAAAAGGATTGGCGAATAAACGATAAAGAAAAAGGAATAAAAGAAAAACTAAAAAAACTGAAGGATAAAAGAGATGAAATAAAAAGCGAACAAAGAATAATTTTAGTTGCCACTCAAATTGTGGAAGCATCCATAGATGTTGATTTTGATATTTTAATTACTGAGATAGCTCCGATAGACAGCCAAATTCAAAGATGGGGTCGTGTTTATAGAAACAGAAATGCTGATTATTCAGATAGTGAATCAGCAAATATATTTATTTTTAAGGGTATTGATAAGGGTACTTCTGCCATATATGATAAGAGAGTCATTGAAAAAACAATTGAAGTATTGGAAAAATATCAGAACCAACTGTTAGACTATGAAAAAGAAAGAAAAATAATTAAAGAGGTATTTGAGAGTAAAATTGAAAATCAAACACTTAAAGATGTTTTTGTTAAAGAAATTAAGAAAAATTTGGAATGGCTTGAATATTACTCTGCAGAAAAAAGAACTGAAGCTCAACGAATATTCAGGCGTATAGCTGGTGTTCAAGTTGTAATACCAAAACTTATGGAAATCGAAAATGATGAAATAGCTAAAATTTTTGCAGAAATAATCAATAATCATGAAAATACCTCCTGGGAAAACATAATCAAGAAAATAAAAGAGAAAACATCTAAGGATGTTAATAGGTGGTCATTGAAGAAAATTTTGTATGATTATTCCACAAATATCCCTATGTTTTATTTTGAAAAGCACAAATCAGTAGTTTCTCATGAATTTAAAGGTTTTTATGTATTAAAATTGCCTGATGAAAAAATTGAAGAGTGTAAAGAATTCGGTATAGATTCTTTAGGAAACATAGATGAAGTAGAGATAAAGATGTATGGAGATAACATAATATAAAGATTCTTGGTTTTTTAAATATATGAATGCCAAATTTTTTATCCTCACCTAAAATCCACACCCCAGCCCATGTGTATGCCATCGGCAAATTTGCAACGTTACGTTATCGGCATTCTATTGCAGTTTCATTTTTTCGTTGATTGAATGACCACTTTCTCTAATTATTTTCGTCCGTGCGGTTGCTCCATCTTCCGCTAAGCGCCGGAGATTTATCGCATAGTAATTATATTGATACTATGGAGATAGCGCGCCCTCCCGCTCATGCTTTCCCCGCCCCCCATCCTCCTTCACCCCCGCGCCGCCAGCTCTTTGCGGACTCTGCGCGCTTTGCGGTGAAGCCCCATGATTCTTGCACGGAGCCGCAGAAAAAAACAGCCTGACGAGCGCGATCTATGCCCGTGCAATAAATCTGCGTTTATCTGCGTTTATCTGCGGTTAATTCCTATCCCCCCTTCATCTTCACCGCAAAGCTCCTCCCGAACTCCACGCACTTCCCAAGCTCCTCCTTCGTGGGCTGCCACTTGAATTTAATACCATCCAGCAATATCTTTACCTTCGCTTTCTCAAGAGTCTCCTCAATGAGCTTCACATTTTCCCCGCTCCATCCGTAAGACCCGAAAGCTGCGCCAACCTTGTTCTTGAACTTCAATCCCTTCAAATCCTCAAGTATGGGCTTTATCGTGGGCAAAAGACCATTATTCAATGTGGGTGAGCCGATAATGATTCCCTTGGTTTTGAAAACCTCTGTCAGGACATCATTGCGGTCGCTCACTGCCATGTTGAACAACTTGAATTTCACACCTTCTTTCGCAAGCCCCTCTGCTATCGCCTGCGCCATCCTTTCAGTTGCGTTCCACATGGTATCGTATATTATAACAGCAGAGCCGTCGTTGCCCCCGGACGCCCATTCATAATATTTATTCACGATTTGCAGCGGGTCTTTCCTCCAGATAATCCCGTGGCTTGGCGCGATGATATCCACAGGTATGTTCAGTTTCTTGAATTCATCAATTTTCCTGATAACAAGGTCGGAAAAAGGCGTGAGGATATTTGCATAGAATTTAATGGCTTCCTGGTACACTTCTATCATATCGACTTCATCATTAAAGCGCCCTGAAGAGGCGTAATGCTGGCCGAAGGCGTCATTGGGCATCAGGATATTCTTCCCTGTAAGATACGTGAACATGCTGTCGGGCCAGTGAAGCATCGGAGCGGTAACGAAAACAAGACTGTTTTCACCGAGGCTGATGGAGTCGCCGGTCTTTACGACCTTGAAATTCCAGTCCTGGTGATAATGTTTGGGAATACTTTCTCTTCCCTTATCCGAGACTACAACCGTAGCATTCGGGATGAGCTTCATCAACTCAGGAAGCCCGCCTGAGTGGTCAACCTCGGCATGGTTGGCTATCACATAATCAATTTTTCCGACATCGATTATTTTATTTATATTCTCTATCATCTGCTGGGAATAAGGACCCCAGACCGTATCGACAAGGGCTATTTTTTTGTCGATAATCAGGTAAGCATTGTATGTAGAGCCCCTGTGCGTTGAATATTCATGACCATGAAACTTCTTTATGTTCCAGTCCACAACTCCAACCCAGTACACGCCTTCTTTTAATTCTATGACCATTTTATCACACTCCGATTGTCCATTCTATTTAGTTTGGTTTGATTCTATTAAATACTTCTTACAGCCTCTATTGCCTTATTTCTTTCAGGCAGGCCGAAAAACTCCACTTTTTCATCGATTAAAGTAACAGGCACTGAATAGGGGGTCTTTATTCGATGCATTTGACATCTGTCGAGTGGCATTTCGGGCATCGCTGACCTGTGCCTATCCCTTTAAACTCCTTCCCGCAGTGATTGCACACATATTCATGCGGTTCCATGCCGCCTTCAAGCTCTACTCCGAACGAATCTCCTACGCTGCACATATTGCCTCCTTATTTTTTTATTTTACACGCTAATAATGAGCCAGCCCTTCTGCATATCTCAAGCTCTTCATCACCAGGCATCCTCTTTATGTTCAAATCATTTATCATTTCAACGCCGTATGATTTCAGTTTATTATTAATCCCCTGTGTGGCTTCAAAGCTCCAGCCGTAAGAGCCGAAAGCAAGACCCACTTTTCCAGCTAACTCGATATCTGCAAGCCCATTCAGGAATTTTTGGACAGTGGGCATCATGGCATGGTTATAATTCGGGGAACCGATTGCTATGGCATCTGCTTCGTTGAGGTCATTCTTGTTTGCTTCATTTACATTTTTCAGCACCGTTTCTACACCTTCTTCTCTTGCGCCTTCTTCTATCGCATTCGCCATACGTTCGGTATTGTGCGAACCTGTGCCATAGATTATTACAAGTTTTGGCATGCTCCCACAAATTATAATTATCATTCGTGGTATTTCTACTTTTTCTCTGAGATAAAGCATGCTTAATAATGGATACGGCAATCATGAGAATAAAGATGATTGACCCGGTTAATAATTTTCTAATCCCTGAGGAATGGATTTCGAGGGCAAAATTGCCTCTTGAAGAACTCAAAGCGCGTATATCCAGCGGGCGCTATGTGCTCCTTTCAGACGGGTCGCTTTTGCGGCGGGGTTACACCACAGGAACGACTGCTGCGGCTGCGGCAAAGGCGGCTGTCCTGTCATTGGAAAAAGAGGTATCGGAAATATCCGTCCCCACACCAGTTGGGATACGCGCAACTCTTCCTGTCAAAGCGTCGCATGGGAAAGCGTCTGCAATCAAAGACGCTGGCGACCATGCATCCGATGTCACAGGAGGAATTGAAATTGTCGCAGAAGCCAGGGAATATGAGACCATTGTAATAAAAGCCGGCGCCGGCATTGGTTCCAAAAAAGGCAGCTCTGCAATCAATCCTTCCCCGATGCGCCAGATAGAGGAAGCGGTAAAAGAGGCACTGGCTGAGACTGGATTAAAGGGCGCACATGTCACTATTTCCGTCCCGAGAGGCAAAGAGATAGCAAAGCAGACCCTTAATGAGAAAATCGGGATAACGGGGGGCATATCGATTCTGGGCACCACGGGATTTGTGGAACCGTGGAATGAACATCTGGGCGAGACAAAAGAAGAGCTTATCCGGAATGCAGATAAGATTGTCCTTACTACAGGCAGGCTTGGGATGCGTTTTTCCCACATGCTTTTTCCTGACTATACAATAATACTTATCGGGAGCGATATTTCTCGTGGACTTGCTGCTGCAAAAGGAAATAGCGAAGTAATAATCTGCGGGCTTCCGGGACTAATCTTGAAATGGGCATCCCCGGGACTATTAAAAGACAGCGGCTACCTCACAGTCCGGGAAATGACAGATGATAATCCAGATAATCCTCTCATCGACCGTGGACTTTCGGAGGCTGTCAGGGCTTCAGGAAAAAGGGTTGTGCTTTTAAACAGGGACGGGACAATACTTCGCGACAGCGGTGATTCGCGATGATAATTGTGGGCGTAGGCGCAGGTCCGAATCTCCTGACGCAGGAAGCCATATCTGCAATCGAGAGCGCTGAAATAATATACGGCTCAAAACGGGCGATTGAACTTGCAAGCAAGCATATAAAATGCGAAGCCCATGAGATTTCGGATTATACATTAAAATCGCTGCCCGAAAATGCAGTCGTTCTTTCAACCGGCGACCCGATGCTCTCAGGTCTTGGGAAATATGCGCGGGAAGGGGATGTAATTATCCCGGGGATTTCTTCGCTGCAACTGGCATGCGCAAGACTGCGCCTTGATATTGAGAATCTCGCTGTAATTTCTGCGCACTCTCGTGAAATCGAGCATGTAAAAAAACAGCTTTTTATAGAGCTTGGAGCCGGGAAAAATGTTTTTCTTCTTCCGGATTCCTCATTTGGCGCTGTTGAGGTTGCAGATTTTCTAAAATCACACCATTTATCCAGACGAATCTCGGTTTGCGAGAGGCTCGGTTACCCTGATGAGCGGATAGACACAGGGACAACCGATAAACCCCCGCATCCAGAATCGGATATGTATTGCGTGGTAATTACCGGGTAATTCATTCATTCAATTAATGGCTGTGGGGCGTGGTATGAGTGCCGGCGACGATATATTTGCAGTCGCTTTGCGCCGTGAACGTGAAAGCTTCATCCGGGCTCATATAAACAGCCTGCTCTTTTTCCAGCGATATTTTTATGTCCTTATTCTCAAGTTCTGCTTCACCTGATAACATGAATAATATCTCGTCATGACCCTGTGGAGCCATTTCCCGCTTTTCACCCTCAGGAACCTCGCCGTACACAAGATACACGCTATGTTTCCCAATCTGCTCCGAACCAACTATATATTCCTTATATTTTTCTTTATAAAATTCCCTGATATTGAATAATTTCACGCTTATCCCTCAAGTTTAACACGGAAATAAAGACTTATAGGGTTTTTGGTTTTGTTTTTTTCATTAAAATCCAATTTTTCCGAGAAATCAGTTATTTTAAAACCCAGGGAATTCAATATTCCGATAATTTCATCTATTTTATATCCCCAGACATCAAAGTGCTGTCTGAAGCCTGATTCAAGGAAAATGCAAATCGTTATCATCAGGATAGATTTCTTCCTGAAAAGGTTGTCCGTTTATGAGAAGGTCGAACAGGAATATACCATCGTTATCAAGACATCCTGATATTTTCTGAAGGATTTCCAGGAAATGTTCTTTATTTACATGGGAAAGCACATTTCCTATACTGTAAATGAAATTGAATTTCCCAAGACCCGCAAATTCATCGTTTTCAATATCTATAACATAAAATCTCGCTTTTATATTCTCATTATGTTTTCTTTTCCTTGCAATCTCTATTGCAGATGGTTCAATATCCAGACCCGTAACGTAAAAACCCCTTTTGGCAAACTCAAGCGTATGCAGTCCGCCGCTACATCCGATATCCAGAACCTTTGTATTCCGCCCTGTGTACCAGGTCAGTATTTGCTCGACCTCATGAATATGTTCCCTGTGGGAGTAATGCGATTTTTCATAGACCGCCAATCCTGGCTTGCGGTAAAGTTCGGTCATTGTTAGTTTAATTCGGTTTTATTCTCAAATAGTTTCACCTGCGATGGGAAGATGGCTGCGCGCTTATCGACGCGTTGCCGCCTTATCCACAAGGAGACATAAATGGCGAAAATAATGCATGTACAGACCGTTCTTATGGTGGACGATATTGAAGCCTTGAAAGCCAAGACTGGCGAATCCAGCACCAAAGACGCTCTCGCCAAAGCAGTACAGCATTTTCTTGATTGCGAATATACGCATGAAGAGAATATGTGGACCAAAAAGCTTGAAAAGGTAGTTAAAAAAAGATCTAAAGAACAATCCGAGGAGGAAAACATATGAAATTTGGGAAAAACGATGAGGCAGTATCGCCTGTTATCGGTGTTATTCTGATGGTGGCGATTACTGTGATATTGGCGGCGGTTATTGCTGCGTTCGTGTTCGGTATGGGACCACCGGTAAAGGCGCCGCAAGCGCAGTTGCAATTTACGGCAACCACGTCTAGTTTAAAAATCACTCACAGTGGCGGCGATCCATTGGTACTGAAGGATGAGAAAATAACCATTAAAAACGCGGCTACTGGCACACCAATATTATCCTCAACGCTAATGTATGATAATAGTGGAGGTGGAGGTCTTAATTTTAGTATAGGTAGTACAAATCAATCTACATTAACGCCAGGCAATTCAGTAACGAATGCTACAGTTCTAGTTACAGGAGCAGGAGTTTGGCCAGCATCAGGAAGTATCATTCAAATAACAATCTTGGATGTACCTTCAGGTCAGGTTATTGCAGATACCAAAGTAACAGTCTCATAAATCCAAATCCCCCCCTTTCCGGGGGCATTTTTCCTTTTTTTTGTTTTTAATCAATCAGCTTTCCCAGCGCGCGCTATCTCGGCCCGCAAATCAGAAGGCAAAAGGGATTTTCTTTTCTTATACCTGAATTAAGGCAGTGGTTAAGTATTTTAATGCACGCAGCATATACAAAATTATGATGAACATAGAAGCAATCTACAAACATGGCGTATTCAAACCACTTAAAAAGGTAAATCTAAAGGAAGGAACAATATTAAATATAAAAATAAGCAAAAATGAATTCATAGAACTGACAAAGAAATTCTCAGGTATTGGTGGTTATAAAGGAAAGTTAGACGCTGATAAACTCCGACGCATAGAGGCAGATATATTTGGATAAAATCTTCGTTGACAGTGGAATTTTCGTGACACACTGCATGACCGGAGATACCAAAGCAATTTTAATCCAGCTTAAAACCGAGGAAAGAATAGACGCCTTAGAATCAATCATAAGGGAACATATCGCCACCTGCGAGAAAGCAAAAGCCTGAGTTGCATGTTACTTTGGCGCCGCTATCGGGAGAAGAAGCGGGCGCAGCAAAGTTTTAAGTAGTTTTAACAGAATACCCGTCATATATGGCAGTAGGACTTGGCGATATTTACGAAAAACTCAAAGAACTGATTACAGTCGTAGATAAAGTGAGAGAAAATACCGAAGCAATCAGCGAACTTAAAAGAAATCAGGAAGAAATGCAGGCAAACTTACTCAAGCTCATTGATGGCCAGCAGCGCATTTTAGAAAGGCTTGAGTTTAAGGAAGAACTTGCTTCGCTAAAGATTCAAATGGCTGAACATATCGCTGCCTGCGAGAAAGCAAAAGCCTGAATTATTGAACTTCAAACTTTAATCCTTCAGTTTTCACTACATATCACTTCGGCGCCGCTATTGGGAGAAGAAGCGGGCGCAGCAAAGTTTTAAGTAGTTTTAACAGAATACCCGTCATATATGGCAGTAGGACTTGGCGATATATACGAGAAACTCAAAGAACTTGTTAATATTACGGACAAAGTCAGGGAAAACACAGACAGGATTGTAAAGTTAGATGAAGAATTCAGAGCGTTTCGTGAAGAAACCCGTTTGAGCAATTCTGAACTGAAAGGAGATGTCAAAGCAATTTTAATCCAGCTTAAAACCGAGGAAAGAATAGACGCCCTGGAATCAGTTTTAAAGGAACATATCGCTGCCTGTGAGAAGGCAAAAGCCTGAATTTTTGGATTCAATTTCAATAAGCCATTTACATTATTCGGACGGGATGACAGGATAAAATTCGGTTCATCCTGTCAATCCTGTCCATATTCGTTGCCACCTGCGAGAAAGCAGAAGCCTGAGTCACATGTTACTTCGGCGCCGCTATCGGGAGAAGAAGCGGCAAAGTTTTAAGTAGTTTTAACGGAATAACCGTCATATATGGCAGTAGGACTTGGCGATATTTACGAGAAACTTAAAGAACTGATTATTATTACAGACAAAGTTAGAGAGAATACCGAACGTATTACAAAATTGGAAGATAAAGTTGATAAATTGAATGAAAAGGTGGATACTGGATTTAAAAATGTAACCGAAGAAATCCATACATTACACATGGATATGGTAGATATGCGCGGGGACATTAAGATAATTTCGAGCCAGCTTAAAACCGAGGAAAGAATAGACGCCCTGGAATCAATCATAAAGGAACATATCGCCGCCTGCGAGAAAGCAAAAGCCTGAGTTGCATGTTATTTCGGCGCCGCAGTGTCGCAAAGGTCGCAAAGATAGTTAAAATTGTCTGGTTTTTGATAATAAACGGGTCGTTCAATAACTATAAACCCGCAAAATACAATTAATATCCCATGATACTTTTTGATGATATCGGAAGCTATCCGCTGCCTGAAGGGATAAGCAAAGAATGGATAGCCACTGCCGTAAAAAACAACGACCCTAAATTAATCAAAATTCTTCGCGATTCGATGCAGCAGAAGATAGATGCAGGCGTGGATGTGCCCACATATCCCCAGTTCCAGGATATGAACCAGCAGTTCCTCGGGATAATCAATGACGAATCAGCCCAGGAGGAGCCTCTCATCGTCCGCAAAGAAAAAGCAAGGATAATGGAGCTGTCTGCGATTGAAGAAACAGGCGCGGAATATTACAGGAAAAACGGCAGGAAGCTGGATGTGAGGATATGCGTAACAGGTCCTGTTGAACTATATTTGAAACAGTTCGGCGGGACTGCATACAAGGATGTACTGGACGCATTTGCAACCAGCATCGACAGGTTCATAGCCAATTCCATCGACAATGCAAAACAGATACGCATAGCGACGGTTTCCATAGATGAGCCAAGCATAGGGATAAATCCCCAGATAATGTTCAGTGAAAGCGACCTGGCAGAAGCTCTTGAAAAAGCCGCAAGAACCTCCGCCTCGCATAAGATAGATACGGAAATCCACCTCCATTCCCCGCTTCATTACAAACTTGTGTGCAATGTACCATCCATCGGCATCATTGGTGTTGAATCAGCCGCGAACCCATCGTATCTTGACCTCGTCGATAAGAAAGACCTTGCGGATTATGATAAATTCCTGAGAATCGGCGCGGCGCGTACTGATATTTTCGGCATGGCTGCGGCGCTCAACGAGAAATACGGGACAAATGTCTGGAAAGAACCCGCAAAGCTCAAAGAGATAACGACACAGATGGAAACGCCGGATATCATAAAGAAGCGGCTTGAAAAAGCGTATGGCATATTCGGCGACAGGATAAAATATGCAGGTCCTGACTGCGGGCTCGGTTCATGGCCATCGCAGGAACTGGCTTTTGAACTTTTGCAAAATACGGGTCTTGGAATAAAGGAATTTCTAAAGAGCGCAAAATCTGGGGCAACCATTTAATAGGTAACCGACATTACTTGGTTTTATGCGAGCAAAACAACGGGTAAGCAATAAAAAAAGCAAAAAATACAATTCAAACCAGGAAGGGTTTGGAGCGAAAACGGTAGTTGTAAAGCCGGCAGGTTACCCGTTAAAAGGTATGTTCCACGAATATCCGGAACCCTGCGAACTTGATGTCTTTGAATTCTATGCAAGGGAGCAGTGGAATGGATTTGTAGTGAAAAAAGGAGACTTCCTGTTTGACAAGAGAATGTTCCCGGATTTTGCTTTCAAGGTCGTGAATGTTGAACCTGAAAATTCCGAGATTGGCAAAAATACAAAATTCGTGGTTGAGGATTATGATTCGGATTTTTTTGTTCCTGAAACCAGAAGTGAAGTCACATTCAGCAAAATCATAGGGCAGGAAAAAGCAAAGCAAAAATGCAAGCTTATCGAAAGTTTTCTTAAAAACCCTGAGAAATTCGGGAAATGGCTGCCAAAGAATATTTTATTCCACGGGCCTGCGGGTACGGGAAAAACCATGATGGCAAAGGCGCTTTCCAATGCAACTGAAGTCCCGTTTTTACCTGTGCGGGCAACCAGGCTCATAGGCGAGTTCGTGGGCGACGGGTCGCGCCAGATACACCAGCTATATGAGAAAGCTGAGGAACTTATGCCCTGCATAATTTTCATAGATGAATTCGATGCAATCGCGCTTAACCGGAGCTACCAGGAAATACGCGGCGATGTAGCCGAGATTGTAAATGCGCTGCTAACCGAGATGGACGGGATAGACGAGCGTGAAGGGATATGCACCATCGCAGCTACAAATATGCTCAACACGCTTGATCCTGCCATACGCAGCCGCTTTGAAGAAGAGATTGAATTCACCATCCCGACACTGAAAGAACGGTATGAAATCCTGAAACTTTATTCAGCCACATTCCCGAAGAAACTCGGAAAAGATGTGAATCTTGAAGCCATAGCGAAGGCGACATCTGGTTTCTCGGGAAGGGACCTTGTTGAAAAACTTCTGAAGAACGCGCTCCATAAAGCCATACTTTCAGGGGGCAAAGTAACAAAAGCACATTTTGAGGCTGCACTTGAAGAAGCAATCGGGAAGAAATCAGGGCCGCCGGGGGGGATGTTTGCATAATGGCAATCAAAAATATCAGCTCCCTCATGGGGACAATGAAAGAATCATATGATAAAAGCAGGGATAAATCAAGATGGCGGGTGCTTGCAGGCATGAACCGCGAATATCATGATACTTTTATAGGCGGCGAAAATAAGTTATGGCAGATTAAATCCGAGGAAGTCAAGCCCGGTGAATTTGTCGCAGTCGGCGCTGAAGTATCGCGCTATGACAATGACCTTGAAAAAATAATGAAAGACGGTTCGCCTGTGCCTTTCGGGACCATGACGCCGCAGAACCGGGGGATTTCGATTGTTATGGGAGGGATACAGACGTATTCTTCAGATTCATCAAATCTTTTGTGCAAGGAGCTTCTTTCAGGTAAACAGGCGGCGCTTGAACAAAAGCTTAAGTGCCAGGTAAATAAGATGATGGATGACCTGTCTTTCAGGAAAAAATATAATGAGCATAAGGACAGGCTGAGAAGGGCGTATATTTAGTTCTTGCCAAGAACTATAGTCAAGTTCATAAATAACCGTTAAAAAAAAGAAAATCTGACAGGATTAACAGGATGAACTGGATTTTGTAATATTTTATCCTGTCAATCCTGTTATCCCGTCCGAAAAAATTGCTTAAATGATATGCATAAAATTATGTAGATTTAAGAACCATGCTATAAACTAACGAACTAAACTAACGTGCCATTAAAATAGCATGGTGCTCATTGGATCGGATGGGAAAATTTTCCTCTTTTCTTTGCCCTCTGAATCATCTTCTCGCTGGGTTTATTGCGGGTAAACGTGTCCTGACCTATGTTTGTAGCTTCCCAGTCTTCAGCATGCTCTAATTCCCTCACAAGCAGCCAGAATGTGTATATTTCCTCAATTCCGTCGCTGAGCTGGTATTGACCTGCCCATGACGTAAGACTCTGCTTATTTCCAAGCTGATTATTCCAGAGAACCGTCCAGCCAACAGCAATACCATTGGGGTTGGGTGCATTCAAATATCCCGCCAGAGGATAAATTCCCGGCGCACCTCCAACTTTTGTTTGATATTTACCTGTAATCACATTCCCTGAAACTCTTAAATCCATTATCGATCCGAGTTCGTTGTACCAAGTACCGTTGATATCCACCTTATACCACCTTATAAAGGTACACATTCATACTATATAATAATACTCATTTATAATATCAGATAAATCAAATAATATTATATCACAAAATTAAAATTTTGTATTATAAAATATTCATGTAATCACAACAACCATGCAGTTCACGGTTTAACGCACGCGACCCAGCAATTCCTTCAGATTGAAATGTTCATACCCGCCATACTGCGCCGGGAAGTTATTTATCGCCAGCCACATATCTCCGGTTTCGGGATAAGCCACAAGGCTCCACATGTTGGCTACATGGGCTTTAAACGTTCCCACAGGCTCTTGCGCCTGATAAGTAAAATCAGGATACATGGCGCATATGGTGCAGAGGATATTATTAGTCCAGGAGGGAAAATCCGCCGGACGGGTCATCCGCGTATAAGGATCGTAACGGTCGCTTAATATTTTTATGGCATTTTCCGGAGTGATTTTGCCATAATATTCGTGGATCAACTGCCCGTACCGTTCAAAACGGCTGGGCGCCTGGACGAAGAAATTATACGGGTCTTTAAGGCTGTCCTGCCAGTTTTCAATAGTGGAGATATCCTTTAGTTCATTCACAAGCACCTGGTCAGCAACCATATTGTATCCCGAATAACCCGCCCAGCCCGGATAGCAGT
>JAPZAN010000095.1 GCA_027460605.1 Candidatus Methanoperedens sp. | reverse complement strand
TGGTAGAAAAATCAAGCCAGCCCTTGAAATCGGAATTTAATTTTTTCCCGACGGCATCTTCCCTGTCGGTCTTGCTTGCCTCGGCATATTGCCTGAAGTCTTCTATGTTTCTTTCCATATACCAGTAAAGCGCAGTCTCGGCAAAGGGTTTCGGTATAAGCGGCGAATGCCAGGAAATCTCAAGCATGAGTTCATTTTCCCGGGCAAGCTCATCCGGCGTTATACCCGAACTTTCAATTGCCTTATGAAGCGTATCTTTGCTTATTTTTCTTTTCTCCTCAGAAGAGAATTTCCGTATCCCGCTTCTCATATTTTCCTCGTATATCTCTTTTTGCAGCAATTCATGAAACAGCGCGTATTTTATCATGGCTTCGCTTGCTTCTTTTAAATACGTAGTGTTGAAAGTTATTATCGAATACCATGAACCGAGGTAATAGCGCCTGTTCATGGCCAGCGCGTAATCAAAAACGCCAGGCATAGACGCAAAGATGCTTTGCGAGAACACAACAGCCCCGGTTGAAAGGAGCAGGATATTCGGGGGCGCAAGCTTCCTGACTGCATCAAGACATTCTTTCCCGAAAACAGATTCGGGTTTTTCCAGATACTGCTCGCTGCGCGTGATTATGCTTTTTACTTCTTCGGGCTTTAACTGGTTTAATGCAAAAGCTACATCCTTAGCTGCGGATTTTATCCAAAGCGTGTATTCTTCCTCGAATTTTTCCTTTGAAAGCTTCTGCATACCTGATTAATCGTAACCGGGCAATAAATAGTTAGTGGGCTGGTTTTATAACTGGGGACTGTAAAAAAGTTTGGTGTTGAGCAAATTCTTTGCGTCCTTTGCGACCTCTGCGGTAGAAAATCCTGCACCGCAAAGCACGCCAAGAGCGCAAAGTTAGTTTAGACGAAATTTAACACCAAAAGATTTTACGCACATGAAAAACTGAAAAAGCTTAATTACTTCCAATACATTAAAAGCGGCTGTTTCTTTTGTACAGGAACGGGCGATGGAGTTCGCCTTTAACCGCTTGATAGCTGATAACTCCTACCAATCATTGTTAAAACAGGAGACTGGATATGAGAGCGGACATAATAGCAATTGCAGGTATACTGGTTTTCATTTCAAGTTTAATTTCCTTGAAAGTCGGGCTATCAGTAGCGATAATTGAAATTCTCCTCGGGGCGGTTGCAGGGAATTTAGGGGTTCAGCCTGACGATTGGATGCTGTATCTGGCAAGTTTTGGCGGGATTCTCCTAACATTCCTTGCAGGGACTGAAATCGATACAAAGTTAATGAAAGAAAAATTTAAGGAGAGCTTTCTTATAGGTACATTCTCTTTTTTGCTGCCTTTTATCGTTGTTTTCCTTTACACCTATTACCTGGCGGGCTGGACTTTCCCGGCATCTTTAATTGCAGGGACTGCGCTGTCCACAACTTCTCTTGCTGTTGTTTATTCGGTTCTTGTGGAAACAGGGTTATCAAAAACAGAGATTGGTAAATTGATTATGGCATCTACTTTTATAACGGATATGGGAACTGCGATTGCATTAAGCATATTATTTGTAAAGCCTACGTCTTATACAGTCCTTTTTATTTTAGTTTCATTGTGTGTGATTTATTTTGCAGGAAATTTTTCTCATTACGTTTTCCATAATCCGAAATTGAAGAACAAAGTGATTGAGCCTGAAATAAAATATATCTTCCTGCTGCTGTTTATTTTCATGTACTTTGCAAATCTGGGACAGGGGCAGGCTGTCCTGCCTGCCTTCGTATTGGGGCTATTAATGTCAAAACATTTTATCGAGACCTCTGAGACAAAAGAGTTAAGAAACAGGTTGAGAACAGTTGCTTACGCTGTTATCACACCCATATTTTTCATTGTCGGGGGCTTGAAAGTGTCATTGCCGATGATATTATCCGCAGCAGGACTTTTTGCCATCCTTTTTGCTCTCAAAATAGCAGCCAAGTTTCTTGGGGTTTACTTTCTTGCAAGAAAATATATTCCCAATGGAAGTATGTACACTACGCTTTTGATGAGTACGGGATTGACTTTTGGAACGATAGCGAGTGTTTTCGGCTTTAATTCAGGGCTTATAGACCAGGTGCAGTACTCTATCCTTGTTGGAGTGGTTATAGCAAGCGCGGTTATCCCGACATTCATAGCACAGAAATGGTTTATGCCTGTTCATTCTGAGGATATTGTTGATTTGAAGAATGGGAACTGAAAGAGTTTGATGGATTAGATGAAGAAAAAAGGTAATATTTTAAAGGTAGAGAACGATTTCATTGAGGAAAAGCATGAAAGTTAAAACTAAAGAACGTATCCTTGTAGAAGGGACAACCGCACTAATAAAACGTCTTGGTTATGCAAATGCGGCGCGGTTTATTTCGCTGCTGGGCGGGAAAGGTGATATGGTGGTGGAGATAAGGAAAAAACGGGAGAGTGAAGGTATTGGAAGATTATTTATCGGCTGCATTCTGAGGGCTTTATTATGCCGGCGCATTGTTTCTTCTAAGAGCTTCTTTCTTTTTGGTGTCAATCCCCTTCTGTGGCTAATGAGGGCTGTTCTCGCGGGTAGGCGCACGTCGCTTTTGCGTGAGGGCGGGGGTCAGTCCTCATGATTTTGCTTTGACGCTGATAAAAGCAACCCAGAATTAGAAGAAAACCAAGAATAAAAGGGATTAATCATACTTAATAGAAAGAGTTCTCGTATGGCCTTATTTATAGTTGAGAACCTAATTTTCAATACATATTTTAGAAACACTTTGCGTTCTTGGCGTGCTTTGCGGTGCTTGATTTTACTCACCGCAAAGGTCGCAAAGATAAGTTTAAAACGTTTAGTTTTTAACTATAAATAAAATAGCAGAAAGAGCAATTAACATAACAATTAACATAATAACTCCCATAACAAGCCCTGACATCCACAAAATTAGAAAAATTATTGATTTGATATAAGCCCAAGTTGAATGTTTATTATTGAAAATGTTAAATATGTCTTCCCAAGAAGTGGACACAAGAATAATACCGCCAAATAATGCAAAAAAAACAGAAAGTAGTGATTTTGCTTCGATATTGATTTTTCCTATGCTCATTCCGTAAAGCAAGATTAAACTCAAAAGTATAGACGAGGCACTGGATAAAAGACGAATTTGATTTGAAACAAATTTTATAGAGATCATTTTAATTCTTGCCTCTTTTTTTCTGTGTTGCAGGTTCTCGGTCATCAGTTTCAAGTGCAGAAAGTTGATTTTTTATTTCTGTAATTTTTTCATTTAGGTGTTTTATTTCCATTTCATGGCGATTTAATTTATCTCTTGCATTAAGGAGAAGGTAGAATACAAATAATGCAAGTGCTGTAGACTTTAGGTTTTCACTTCCTATTACTTCTTTTATAAATTCAAAAGTAGCATCCATGTCATTTTCAAAGATTTAATGCATCTAAATTACATAAATCTTTTTATAAAATTGATTGGAACACAACTTTTCAAATCCCATTCAGGCAAAACAACCATCCGTCAAAAAAATTTATAGCCAATAAGGATGGGGGAAATAATGGATGTCCGTTATCCGGTCAAAGGGCTGTATGTCTGGTTCCCGTTCGGGTTTGATGTGCGAAAGCGCACGTATGCGATAATCCGCGAGTTGCTTGATAAAGACCACAAGGAAGCGCTCTTTCCCCTGCTCATCCCCGAGACCGAGTTCATGAAAGAGGCAGAGCACATTAAAGGTTTTGAGAATGAGGTTTACTGGGTAACTCACGGCGGCAAGAATGAACTTGACGTCAAGCTGGCTCTGCGCCCCACGAGTGAAACCGCTATTTATCCCATGTACAAGGTATGGGTTCGTTCCCATGCAGATTTGCCAATCAAGATATACCAGATAGTGAACACCTTCAGGTACGAGACAAAACACACGCGCCCCCTCATCCGCCTTCGCGAGATAACGTCCTTCAAGGAAGCCCACACAGTCCACGCCACATGGGAAGAAGCCGCGAAGCAGGTCGAGGAAGCCACGCGCATTTACCAGGAATTTTACAGGCGGCTTGCGATCCCGACCATTGTCTCAAAACGTCCAGACTGGGACAAATTCCCCGGGGCTGATTACACAATGGCTGTGGACACACTGATGCCAGACAACAAAACATTACAGATAGGAACGGCTCACCATCTCGGCAGCAATTTCGCAAAGACATTTGACATAAAATATGAAGATTTAAACGGCGAGCAGCAATACGCTCACCAGACATGCTACGGAATTTCGGAACGCAGCATCGCAGCGTTGATTTCCATTCATGGCGATGATAAGGGACTTGTATTCCCGCCTGAAGTGGCGCCCATACAGGTCGTGGTCATCCCGATTCTATTCGGAAAGAGCGAGGAGATATTAAAAGCATGCAGCGATGTGGCGGACAAACTAAAAGATAAGGGCATGAGAGTGGTTCTTGACGACAGCGACGAGCGCCCCGGAGCCAAATATTACAAATGGGAAATGAAGGGTGTGCCCCTGCGGGTGGAAATCGGTCCGCGTGACCTGAAAAACAATGCAGTGACCATCGTCAGGAGAGACAGTGCAAGCAAGGAAACCGCTCCGCTTGATAATATTATTGAAGAAATCCAAAAAAGGTTTGAAGATATTCGGGAAAACCTTTTCGTGAAAGCGAAAAGCTCATTGAATGAGCGCATCATAAACTGCGGTTCGCTTGAAGAAGTGAAGGAAAAGATATCAAACGGCATCGCCCGGATTCCATGGTGCGGTGAACGCGAATGCGGGCTTGCGATGGAAGAAGCAGTGGGCGCGGGCATATTGGGAGTGCCTGAGGGCGAGCTTGGGGAAGGCGCCGGGAATTGCCCTGTATGCAATAAGGAAACCGGAAATATGGCGATAATGGCGAAAACATATTAGATAAGTTTATATCATTTACAAAGTTATGTTGTTTTCATGTTAAAAGATGTCAAAGAAACTGCTGCATGGGAACGGAGCAAGGGAGAGTTCTCGGTTATTGAAGTTCCTGCGGTCATAGTGAGTATTGAGACCTTCGTAAATTTGCAAAAAGATGCTGAAAAAATACTGGGTTCTGACGGCGCATCAGTGCTTTTATACGAAGCCGGAAAGAAGGCGGGTCTTCGGTGGATAAACCGCTTCAGCAGGGAATGGGGTTTAAAGGATAAAAAGTTCATTGAAGCAGTCCAGAACTTCTACGCAGAGCTCGGATGGGGCAGGTTTAGCGTAGAAGAAAATAACGAAAACGAGCTAATAGTAAAAGTTGACAACTCATTTATTGCAAGAGGCTACGGGAATTCAAAGGTTAGTGTTTGTCATTTTTTGAGAGGTTATAACGCGGGTCTTGCGGAGGCGCTAAAAGGCAATCATATAGATGCCGAAGAAGTGAAATGCACTGCAAAAGGGGACGACTGCTGCGAGTTCGTGATGAAGCGGATGGAATAATAATTTTTTAGATATATCACCGGTTTACCAGACAAACGGAACTAAACGATACCGCGTTTTCTCGCAATATTCTTCGTAACCAGGCAGTTCCCGCAAGAGCACTTCCTCTTCATTTAATAACCTGGATACAAGCAGCGGAATCAGGGGCAGGAAGAAGATCAATGCCCAGTAAGAGCCAAGAGCAAGCGGGGTGAACAGGAACATTATCAATACTCCCAGATACATCGGGTGGCGGACTATTGCATAAGGACCCGTTGTGATAACCTTCTGCCCTTTCTCAACTTCAATTATCCGGGAAGCATAACTATTTTCCCGCAGAACCAGGAAAACGAAAATATAGCCTGACAAAACGATGGCATTTGCCGCAATAACAAGATATACAGGCACGTTTGACCAGTGATAACGATAGTCAAGACCGGATATTATAAAGCCAGAGAAGAAAATAATAATTCCTAATATCTGGATAGTCTTTTGTTTTTCTTCCTTTTCTTTCAGTCTCATCCGGCGTTCAAGTAGTTCCGGGTCATACTTAAAGAAATAAAAGACCACAAAGAACATTGGTATAAAAAGAACGCCGCAGTATATCCACGCCTGCCAGTAATCCAGTGAGCCTGCAGGTAAGAACAGCATCGAACCTAATAGAATTAGCGCCAATATAAATCTGAGAATAACTTTTTTCTTTACCTCTGATAAATTGACGTTCGCTGTATTCGAATTACTTTCCATATATCCTGATCCCCGAAATTATTTCATCGATCCACTTTTGTACATACATAAACCGCCATAAAACCTTCAGAATAATCAGCTTTATCTATGGAGAATCCTGCCCTCGTAAGCAGTCCTTCCATTATCCAGTCAAGGGTCGTATATTCCTCTCGAATTGCAATCTCTATATCATTGGCGAGTTCCACTCCTGCAGCATGTTTGACACCATCGATCAGGTTATCAAAAAATATCTTATGATTATCTATATCGAATGAGTAGACCGTATCCCTCAAGTAGAATTTTCCTCCTTCCTTTAGCATTTCAAATATGCGTTTTAGGGCTATGAATTTCCAAAAATCAGGGAGATGATGGAGCACCAGTTGTGAGACAACTGCGTCTAATGGCCCTGCATGGTGCTCGTAGGTCAGAAATCCTGTGTGATGAAATTCAATATTTGTTATTCCCTTCATTTTGGTTTTGTGTTGTGCAAATTTCAACATTTCAGATGAAACATCGATGGCAATAACTTTAGCACAATGCTTAGCAGCTTCTATTGCAAAATTACCGGTTCCGGTACCGATTTCTAGAACTGTCTTGTCACTGGTTAGATTTATGGATTCAATAATGTTTTCTGTTTCCTTTTTAATATCTCTCAATTTTTGCATTTGTGTGTCATAGGCATGCACATGCTCAAAATCCATATAGTCAGTTCCGACCTGTTGCATTTCATTATATTGCCACGTTGGGTGTGAGTTCATATCTTTCATAACTTGATTATTTTAGGTTAAGTATGCTTGTCAATATTTTTTTCCCCGGTAAACCTTCCGCTCATTGCAGTCAACTGTCAGAGGTTCTCCAGCACCAATGTTTTCATTCAGTCATCGCCCATCTCTTCCTTCAGCTCGTCATAAAACTTCACCAGGAGCTTTGTGGCATTATGCTCTTCATTTAAAACGAAAGAGCGCATCTGCTTTCCAATCTTTTTCTCAATAACGATATTATTTTCCAGAAGAGGCTCAAGCACTCTTGCCACGCTGGAATGATATAATCCAGTCCCTTCCGCTATCCCAGAAAGATAATTGAGTTCTCCTTTGTTCTTTATTAGATATTCCAGTACTGTTAGCTGCGCCGTTTTGCCGAATAACTTCTCAAGCGGGCCCATATTAGCTTTCATCCTTCTATACAAATTTGTTAAATAATTTTTGTGTATGTATATATACAATCTATCTGAGTATCAATCCATATAGTTCTATCTATTAATTCACAGACTTTATGTTTAAATTCACCAACTTGACGATTAATCGTAAAGTTTATGTATTAATAAGTTATAAACATGAAATTGAGGTTTGTCTGAATCAGAGGACTTACCTGAAAAACAGGTGGAATTTCTTACAGGAGGATAAAATGAACTATCAGCGCATGCCATTTTTGGGAACATCGGTGGCAGGGGTGAGCGGAAATGAGCCGCAGTAGTTATAACCCGTTTTTCCTTATCCTTACTTTTATCACGTTGATACTAAGTAGATTATTTAGAAAGAAGGGTGGATAGAATGACAAAAATAATTAGGGGAACAACTGCTGCGATAGCGACAAATAGCGAATCTATGATATAATACTGTGCAGGAGAATTTTAATAATTGATATTTCCTATTTGCCGATGATAATATTCGGTAAAAAGAAAAAAGCTGTGGTGACTACAAAATTAATACGGGAGAGATGAATAATATGAAAATATTTAGAAAGCTTATTATCATCGTTGCGATATTGATTATTGGTATATGGTTTATTGGATCCGTTATAAACTATTATACTTATTATATGGGTTCGGATGTATTTTTGGTTCAAAAATTTGATGCACATCGTGTCATGAATATAACAACAGAGAAATCAAATGCGTTAAATATGACAAATCTTACTGAAGAAGAAGTTAGAGAGTTAATTGGATATCCTGAAAATGTTACAAAAATAACTACAGATGAATTAAAAGAATATCCTGCTCTTGAAAATGCATTAAATGGTGAAGATTGTATCAAAAGTGGTTCATATTCGTCGTTGTGTAAAATTACTCCAGAAAATTCGAAAAAAATTGAAAAATTTATAGATAGCAAAAGAAATTCTACATTTAGTACTTGCTTCAAAATTGATGAGATGTATGGTGAAGATTGTTATACATTTGCTTTTAAAAGACCATAAAAATGGATGACGGATTATTGATTTTCATTAAGATATTTCGGAGATGATTTATGATCGAAATTAGTGTTAGTAACAATGATGCTTCCGGCAGTATATACAGCCGGGCGGAAGAGATAAAAAACAGGGAGATTTTAAAATTTGATATGGGTGGTTTATGTCTGTAATGTACTACATCTATGGGTTAATTGTTGCGGCATTATTGGTAACGGCAGTCCTGATAAAATACAGGAACAAGGGATTTCGGGGAGAATGGATATTAGCCGGCTTTCTAATAGCCATTATATCTCTTCCACTCGGGTTGGTATTATCGCCTGTTATGCAAATTATGACACGCCTGTTTCTTCCTGAAGGACCGTTCAACCAGATATTTTCTGTTCTCTCAATGTTCATTATCTTGTCTATATGTTACACTTATCTGAGAAAAGGATCTGCAATCTTGTTTGTAAAAGTATTGGGCGTTTCTTTTCTTGTTCTGATTCTTGTCATAGTAGCCTGGTTTTCTTTAAGCATGAGCGAAGGCGGGATGTTCATGGTTATTCAGGAGGTCAATATTCCGGCAGGTGAAAAGGTCAGGTTTGTTGAGATAACCCGGGAAGAACTGGGAAAAAACCCGCCGCTTGAAAAAGCAATGATTGCTTACACAGAATCCAATAGCAGCGAATTTAAAGTCGATAATGAAGACCAGGGGAAAGTGAGTGATTTTTTCAACAAGAAACGGTATGCTGCCAGGTTTTTATTCAGTATTTCGGACGGGAAATCAGTAAGTGAGACCAGATGGTATGTATTTGAAAAACAGTATTTGTTCAGCATTACGGATGCAGCATTGGAAAAGGACTTGAATAAGATTGATATAACGATGGGCGGGGAGATAAGCGAGGCGAGGATACCAAAGTTAAAGAATATTTTTGAGTCCAATGGCTTTTCGCTTTCCGAGAATTATAATATCTGGAGAATCCCTGAAAAATGGAATATAATGGATGAAAGGGGAAGCTATGAAATATGGAACCAGGATGGAAAGCTGAACGTTTACAAACAGGAGGAATTAACCTATGAGATTTTGAAAGAGAATGGAGTACTGAACGTTTATGACGAATATCCAGGTGACATATTTTTCAGGATTGGCGGAAAATATTACAGGATTTCTAATTTCTTTGAGGATTGAAATTGAATTCAAAACCGATAATTATGGAACTGAATGTGAAGGAAAAGAAAAGGGTTATTCAACTTTTGATGAATATGGCGATGTCATTCTATACAAACCACAAGGAAATGATGGCGTAACGCCAATTATCCACCGTGCTATATTTTTTGTCAGGGAAGGAGAACCAATGTGGCCCAGGGGACCGCCAGCGCCTTTTGCCGGATATATCACAAAAGGAGATAATCCAAAAACCAATCCCGCATATGACCAGCAGGGAAGTGTAAGCCCGCACATTCCAGTCAAACCCGAATGGGTGATAGGAGTGGCCAGATTCGACAGCATACCATTGCTTGGGTGCGTTCCAATGGCTTTACGCGGAACTTTTACGTGCTTTGAGAACAGGTGACTACAGAAGAGTTAGAAAATATACTGCTCTTAAAATGGTAATAAATGGTGAAGTATGCTCTGGAAGGTTTTAGGCAGCTCTGGCAATAACAATACTTCCGGCAGTGTCTATAACCGGAAGAAGGAGAAGGTGAATATGAGATTGGACATGTTATTATCAAGAAACATCAGATGGTGTAATATCAGAATAGTGGCTGGAATAGCGATACTGTTACTTTTTTTGCTCGCTAGCAGCGCAAGCGCAGAACCACCTCCGGCAATCCTTAGTATAGACGGGAATGAACAGACCGCTGTAATCGGAACCAATTGCTGGAAGGTAGAAAACGAGACATTTCCATTATGTTCAGATTATGCAGGGATAATAACACCGGCGGAGCCTTTGCTTACCAGGTCACCGTTTACAGCACATTTACGTATGCCCCTTCCGGAACCCCCCGAAGAGTTAGGATTTAGCGTCACCCGGGTCACGGATGATGATGAACTTAAATCAGAAGCTAATAGTGTGCGAGTGTGGAGTTTAAAATATGAAAATGCGACCAATAGGTACAAGCGGCCTTTAGAGCGAGAGCCGGATATATATCTCTCCCTTAAACCCGGACTTTACGTTTTGCGTGTGGATGCCAATTGGAAAGATAATGGTTCTGTATCCTACGGTTTCCTGGTAAAGGTATACGAACCGGAAGCTGAAGTTACAACACAGGCAGCTACTGCAACCGAATCCGAAAAATCTACAACATCAAGCCCGAATGAGACACATAATATAACCCCCACCGAAAAGGCTGCAGGATTTCAGTTCGCCCTGGCAATAACAATACTTCTGGCAGTATATTCAGGCAGGCGAAAGAGAAAATAAACATGAGGAGAATACATGGATAAAGGATTTGGATTTGCGCTGGTACCGATATTCGTAATAGTGTTTTTGGCATTCGGCGCCCAGGCAGCCGCACCTGTCAGCCCGCCTGACTCCCGCTTTGTGTGGGAGCCCGGGGAAAACCTGACATTCACATGGACGAACGAGAATTTTGACGGGTTCTATTACGATGCGCAAACAAGAACAGGTAAAGAATCCCTTACTATAAAGCTTAATAAAATAGAGGACAGGTCTATACCAGACGGCGGTATAGTTTATTCAACAAAGGTTGAAACAACCACTGCGAGATACAGGCCATTCGGGGAATATGCAGTTATCTGGTTCATGGGAGGAAAATACCTGACAGGGTTTCCTGAGGGCAAGAGCAATATTTCTGCCTGGAGCGGGATAAACCTCAATCGGCTGCAATACATATTGATCGATGACGACACCAGTTATGCATTGATCGAAGGAAGCAACCTGACTCTGGATGGGAGTTATGTCCTTGAAGTCAGAGATGTGGATGCAGCGGGCTCCCGGGTTACTCTTTCACTCATGCGGGAAGGTATCGGGATAGATACAAAAACCGTTGATACCGGGAAAAATTATATTTATGAGATACGGGGCAGACCTGTCATCGCAGTACATATTGATTCCATTCTTAAAGAAAACGAAACTGTTTCTGTTGCAATAAATGGTATATTCCAGGCATCAGAACAGTACACTCTGGTTAATGATGGAGATATATTCGAAAGGATGAAAATAACAAAAGTCTCTGATACAGGCATTACGATGAGTAATTTTCTTCCTGTAGATTTAAAGCGGGGCAGCATTATCGATATTGGCGAATTAGAATTAAAAGTAGCTGATTCGAATACTCTCAGGGTTCATTTATATAAAAAATGGCTCTATGCAAAAGGTGAACACAGGGGAGCAACAGGCGGAAACAACCTTACCGCATGGGACGGTTTAAACTATGCAGGTTTCTCGTACGATGCGGATTCAGGCGATTATTCAGAGTCGCTTGTGATAACAAATTTGACAGGCGGGAGGATACCCGAAGGCGGTCTCACCTATACAAGTTACAGGTTGAGGAATGTGCCTCACGCTGTTACAAATATGACAGGTAAAAAACCCGATGGGACAGACGGGTCGTATGTCACATTCAGCCTGGGTGGGAAAAAATATACTGCAAGAAACAACGGGTTTGCAGAATTATTGATTGCGCATGGTGATAGTATATATGAAAAAAAGGTACTTCTTGGGAGGCCACCATGGTTTGAAGGGGACGATAAGTTGGCACCTGGACTGGACACATTTAAATGGGGAATGGACACATGGGAACTGGGCGAAGGATACACCCTGGCGGTAAAGTCCATTGATACAATGTCTGATCCAAGAAAAGCGCAGCTTGTACTCAGCAGGAATGGCGTTGAACTTGATGAGGTATGGTTGTCAAGTGGAAATGCTTATAGATATTTCCGGCCGGGAGAAAATGGAACACCGAAACTTATCACATATCTTGATTCCGTATTTGCAGGCGCCACGGTCGATGCGATACAGCTGCGATACACATGGTTCGTGTCGGATAACGTCACCCGGATAAAAGAGGGTAAGAGGTTTGGTGTTTTTAATGTCACTGTCGTAGAGCCTGATCGGATGATATTGAAGAACAGGGTGCCTATCGAACTGAAAGCCGGAAGCAGCATAAACCTTTTAGGGAATCTCAGCTTTTTTGTGGAAAATTCGGATGAACTCAGGTTTTATCCGACCAGTGTGGGTACGCAGGTGATGCCTGAGGAAGTTACTGGAAATGCGGTGTGGGAGACACCCGATGCAACCGCTCCGGTTGGAACTTCCCCTGTTGCGGCCCAGACAGAGAGGGCAGCGGGATTTGAAGTCATTATTTCAATTGCGATAATCCTGGCAATGTATATAACCGGGCGGAAAATAAGATGAAACAGGGAGAAATGATATGGTATCAAGGAACAAAATCGTAACAACCGTCATAACATTACTATTACTATCGGTTCTGTTCAGCGGATGTATCGGAGAAAAGAAAATAGTTTCGGCGCCTGATTCAACACATAAAGAAGCAGTGGATGTCTCATCTCAAAACTTAACCCCATCATCAAAGGAAGAAAATATACCTGAAATTAAAATAACTGCCTTCTCAAGCATATATTTGCATGATAACAATGAAGATATTTATTTATTTAGTTGGGAAAATGTGCCTGGAAACGAAAGTCAAGGATTGCTGAATTATCTCAAGAATGATCTCCATGTTTCCTGGGTGGAAAATGCGCAAATCACCAAAGATGAGGAAAATAAAACTATCCGTGTTTTTACTAATGAAAACTCAATCGAGATAATGCTAGATAATGCGAGCGTACTTCTGAAAAGGGATAGAGGCTACGAAAGATATGACTTGTGGGTAAAAGAGGAGAATGGCTTTCATGACGTATATAATAAAAAACGCGGAAATAAATATAATATTTCTGAAAGATATTATGCAGTGTATAATCTTTCAATAAAGAATAATGGCCCAGATCCATTATATTTTAAACTAAACGGTCTGCGCCTGCATGAAGGTGACCGGATATTCAATACTACGGTCCTTGAACCGAATGGCGGTTCAAGTCTATTAGAGGTATTGCAGGACCTCGAAAAAGAAAATAAATTACAGGATGTAACCCTGCCTCCCGGCCAGAGTTTAAATGGAACAGTAGCTTTTCGCGTTAATTCCATGTATAATAAATCATTTTTACTGAAATACAGCACAACGATTGTAACCTCAGCGCCTTTTGAGAAAAGCATCAAAGCCCTCGAAGCAGCAGAATATTTCAATTATTCAGTTGCAGTGGGCATACCTCCATATAACATTTGTCACCAAAATGACTCCTATTTACCAATATTTGATGACAGAAACTGTATCTGGGCGAACTGGGTGAACAGGGATATTTTCGAAACATTTCAAAAATCAGATGTGGAGCGAATGCAAAAGTCGCAGCTTATACCCACGACAGAGATGGTCTATGCATTAAGGGTCATACCTGAAAGGAATATAACAATGTCTCCTGTTACAAAACGGTTCTATTGGTCACATCTTCTTGTTACCGATGATACAGGAGAGGAAATCATCAATACATCCAGAATTCAAGGAATGGCAGTTCTTAGCAACCAGACCTATACATTCAAGCCCGATTGGATGCTAAATTTTCCAGGGATGAATATTTCCAATGCTTCTGTAGTTCAGATCTCATTCAAAGCCAGTTATATTACCAAGTTCCCTTTTTCGGGGATTATCGGGGAAACCGGCAGATTGAGCTTTATTAACCAGGATGTCATATTAGATGATAAATTAAATATAATCGTGGTAAGATATTATCCGGATCAATTTCATTTAGGATAATACCGTCTATTTATTATTTTCAGGGAGAAATGATATGGTATCAAAAAATAAAATCGTAACAACCGTCACAATATTGCTATTACTATCGGTTCTGTTCAGCGGATGTACTGGAGAGAAGAATATCGCTCCGGGACCAGACTCAATACAGAAAGAAGCAGTAAATGTCTCATCCCAAAACTTAACCCAATCAAAAGAAGGAAATATACCTGAAATTAAAATAACTTCCTTCACAAGCATTTATTTGCATAACAATTTGGACAATAAAGACCAGACTACATACAACATTTCAGAAAAATATTATGCAGCGTATAATCTTTCAATAAAGAATAATGGTTCAATTGGCCTTGATTTCAGACTGAACGACCTGCGCCTGCATGACGGGGACAGAATAAATACCACGGCTCTTGAACCATATGGTATATTAGATGTATTGCGCGACCTCGAAAATGAAAATAAATTACAGGATACAACCCTGCTTCCAGGTCAAAGTTTAAACGGTATAGTGGTTTTTCGTGTCAACTCCCTCTATAATGAATCATTTTTGCTGATGTACAATACAACACCCGTAACCTCGGCGTCTTTTGAGAAAAGCATTGAAGCCCTCAGGACTGCAGAAAAGTTCAATTACTCGGTAGCGTTAGGCGTACCACCATACACCAATTGCAACGAACGCGGCGGAGAAAATGGTTCCTATGAACCAAAATTTGATGGTAATTGCGATGCCTTTGCAAACTGGGTTAATAGAAGTATTTTCGAAACATTTCAAAAATCAGATGTGGAGCGAATGCGAAGGTCGCCGCTCGATAATATACCCCAGACAAAAATGGTCTATGCATTAAGGGTCATACCTGAAAAAAATATATCAATGTTTCCTGTAACAACACGGGAATTCTCCTCCAATCTTCTTGTTATCGATGATACAGGAAAGGAAATGATAAATACATTCAGAATTGCAGGAGTGGCAGTTCTCTCCAACCAGACATATACATTATTCAAACCGCGGTGGAAACTAATCATGCCCAGGATGAATTTTTCCAGTGTTTCTGTAGTGAAGATTTCATTTGAGGGTACTTATGGATGGCCCATGGGACAACGTTTGAGTTTTGTCAACCAGGACGTCATATTAGATGATAATTTAAATATAATCGCAGTTAGATATAATCCCGACCAATTTGTGAGTTGATGATGACCAGTCCAACGACCTTATGCAAACTGTCCAGCCACAAAACCGGACGCCCACGCCCAGTGTAAATTATATCCCCCAAGCTGCCCGGTCACATCGATAACTTCACCTGTAAAATAGAGGCCTTTGACCCTTCTTGATTCCATTGTTTTGGATGAGAGTTCATCCGTATCGATTCCGCCAAGGGTGACCTCTGCGATTTTAAAATCTTCGGTAGAATCAGGTTTAACCTCCCAATTATGAACAAGGTTAGCTATGCCTTTAAGTTCCTTTTCATTATATTGATTGACCGGTTTTGACTGGATATGTGAATCGCACCAGAATTTTGCAAAACGTGACGGCAGATACTGCGAAAGCAGGTTATGAATTTCTATTTTACTTTTGCCCTGCTGCTTTTCAATGAGAAAACCGTATATATCAATATCAGGAGATAAATCAATGACAATGGCATCGTCCTTTTTCCAATATGAGGAAATCTGGAGTATTGCGGGGCCGCTAAGTCCCTTGTGAGTGAAAAGGATACTTCCCCGAAACTCCATTTTGTTGCATTTGATAGCGGCGTCAATTGAAATACCGCTTAATTCGCCAAATATTGACAGGTCTTTCCTGGAAAAAATGAAGGGAACAAGCGCCGGTTTTAGCTCCGTAATTTTAAGACCGAACTGCTTTGCGATTTTGTAACCTATGCCTGAGGCCCCTATCAGGGGATAAGACGCTCCGCCCGTAGCAATAACAAGCGACTCAGACTCAAAAATACCATGATTGGTCGATACCATGAAACACTCTTCTTTTTTCACGTCCTGAATCTGGCAATTTAAAATTATGTTTACACCTGAATCATTACTTTCCTTCTCCAGCATCCGGATTATTTCTTCAGAACTTTTGGCGCAGAATAATTGCCCATCTTCTCTTTCCTCATATTTCACGCCATGTTTTTTAAGCATGGAAATGAAATCATCAGGTCTAAAACGGGAAAGCGCGGATTTACAAAAGTGAGAATTATTTGATATAAAATTTATGGGGCTCATATTGGTATTCGTAAAATTACAGCATCCTCCCCCGGAAATACGAATTTTTCTCCCGATTTTTAAAGCTTTGTCAAGAACAAGAACCGAGCGACCTCTTTTTCCGCATTCAATAGCGCACATCATGCCCGATGCGCCTGCCCCGATGACGATGACATCATTTTTAATCATAATATTCAAATCTCTTCCTTCTGCTATAGGAGAATAGCCGGATAAGAAAAAGGGGGCTTGCGGAAACATCGGAGGGGATGGATGCGATGCCGCTACCCCAGTTCTATAATAAATGTCTTTACATATAAATATTTTCCATAATTTAAGCCCACTTTAACCCTTACATTCCGAATTTCTTCATCATTTTTTGGACATTGAACTTGCCGCCGCCACCCAGATTCTTGATTGTTTTCTGCATCGTTTTATGATACTTCAGGAGTTCGCGCACCTCTTCATATTTCGTCCCTGAGCCCCGAGCAATTCTTGTTATCCTCGGGCTGTTGATATGCTTCGGGTCTTCAAGTTCCTTATCATTCATCGAATCCATGATGAACTTGTATTTTTTCATTTTTTCCTGGGTCACGGCGAACATTTCATCAGAAACATTCATTCCGACTTTGCCAAGCGGTATCATTGACATTATCTGTTTCAAGGGGCCCATTTTGTTCATGGCTTCCATTTG
This sequence comes from Candidatus Methanoperedens sp., assembly GCA_027460605.1. Taxonomy (GTDB): domain Archaea; phylum Halobacteriota; class Methanosarcinia; order Methanosarcinales; family Methanoperedenaceae; genus Methanoperedens. Next base: position 8,663 of record JAPZAN010000095.1, on the reverse strand, counting down.
TTTGTACATATCCTTGAGGGTGAATTTCCCCTTGAACATGGCTTCCACATCAAAGTCTTCGGCTTTGAGCGTCTCTTCCGCTTTCTCAAGAAGCGACTTGATATCCCCCATACCCAGCAGGCGCGAAATGAACCTGTCAGCTTCAAATTTCTCAAGGTCATCAGGCGTCTCGCCAACGCCGATAAAAGCAATCGCAGAATCGGTATCAGAAACTGCCGACATGGCGCCTCCGCCCTTGGCTGTGCCGTCAAGTTTTGTAATGATTACACCTGTTATTCCGATGGAGGCGTTGAATGCCTTTGCCTGTTCGCTCGCAAGCTGCCCCATTGCGGCATCAAGCACCAGGAATTTGTGGTCGGGTTTTGCGATAGTATGTATATCTTCCATTTCTTTTATGAGGTCTTTCTCAAGAGCATGCCTTCCCGCGGTATCAACAAGCTTCACGTCGAATTTTTCGATTGCCTTGAGCCCGCGCTGAGTAATTGCAACGGCATCCTTGACGTCTTTCTCGCCGTAGAAAAAAATACCCATGCGGTCGCAAAGGGTTTTTAACTGGTCATAGGCTCCTGCCCTGAAGGTATCGGCGCATATCACAGCCGGTTTCAACCCTTTCCTCTGGAAATAGCGGGCTAATTTTGCGGTAGTTGTCGTCTTGCCGCTTCCCTGAAGCCCCACCATCATTATTGTCTGGGGCGCAAGCTTCACATTTGCGCTTTTCCCGAGGATATTTATGAGTTCCTGGTAAACGATACGGATAACATGCTCCCGCGGGTTCATCCCACCCGGCGGTTCTTCCTTGAGTGAGCGCTGTTTAATTTTTTGTGATAGCACCATCACGTGCTTTACATTTACATCCGCCTGCAGCAGCGCGCGCTGGATATCCCGGACTACTTCATCCACTATCTTTTCATCTATCCTGCTTGCTCCGACAAGTTTTTTAAGGGCGTCCTGAAGAGAACCGCCAAGTTTATCGAGTACCATATTTTGCTATTTCATGGTAATATTCCTGCTTTCAGTTAAAGCTTATGGATTTGATGGTTTTACCGAACTGTTATGCCGATTGTTAAGCCGATTGTTATGGATTCATTAAGATAAGTATATGATTATTCCAATAGTAGCTGGTTGATATGAGCATAGAATATACGGGGATTAATAAACAAACCGCAGAAGGAGAGGTAAAGAATTTTCTTGAATCCTGCCCGGATGGTGCAATATTCAAGATGGTGATAAATTCAAAACGGGGTTATCTCAGGATCAAGATTAAAAACCCGGGCAAGGGCAGAATTAAAAAGCTTATTGGAAAGTTGCGGAGAAAAAAGCCTGCCCCTTGATTTCAAACACCCAGGATATCAATCGCAATATCCCCGAGGGCATATATTATCAGTGATATGAGAACAGCAATTACAATTATATGGATTTGCTTGTTATGATTGTAAAATGCGGTTTCAACTATTGTGATGAAAATCATAAGCAATACGCCGAGGATGAGACCAAGACCGAGGCGCAATGCAATATCAGATAAAACCTGAATCATGTTATTCTTAACAAAAACTATTCAAACATAGTAAACCAATTATAGCCTATGAAGACTGAGATAATTATAGGTATAAGCGGCGCTTCAGGTGTCCAGTACGGCATCCGGCTTCTTGAAACCCTGAAAAAAATGAAAGGATTCGAGACCCACCTGGTTATTTCCGAATCCGCGAAAAAACTTATTGAGATAGAGACAACTCTTTCAGTTGGCAATGTGGAGAAACTGGCTGATAACGTTTATGACGATTATGATTTTACAGCTCCGATAGCAAGCGGTTCCCACAAAAACAAAGGGATGGTTGTGGCGCCTTGCAGTATGAAGACCCTTGCATCGATCGCCAGCGGGATGTCCGATACATTGATTTCAAGAGCTGCCGATTGCTGCCTTAAGGAAAAACGACCTCTTATTTTAATGACGCGTGAGACACCATTGAACCTGATACACATAGAGAACATGAAAAGAGCATTCGAGGCTGGAGCTTCCATACTTCCTGCGTGTCCTGCTTTTTATACAAAACCCAAAACTATCGATGAACTTCTTGATTTCATGGTAGGCCGCGCTTTTGACCTTCTTTCAATCGAGCATAATTTATACAAGCGGTGGCGTGAATGAGTTTGCGGGGATTCTTAGAACAACTCAAAGCCGAAGGAAAACTCAAAGAAGTCACAAAACGCCTCTCGCCTGTATTTGAGGTATCGGCATCGGTCGGTAAAGAGCCTACCCTGTTTACAAATGTCGAAGGCTCAAAAGTGGTCATGAATATCCTTGGTTCAAGGGATTTGCTTGCTGAAACGCTCGGTATATCCCCGGAAAAAATCATAGAATATCTTTCCTCATGCTCCGCAGAAGGCGATGTAAAACTCGTGAAAGATTCGCCAACTCGAGAAATCACAGGAAAACCAGACCTAACAAAACTTCCAATCCTCACTCATTTTGAGGGTGACGGCGCCCCGTATATCACAGCAGGCGTTGTGGTTTCGGAATATGAAGGAATCATGAATGCTTCAATCCACAGGCTGCGTGTAATCGGAAAAGACAAATTAGCAGCGCGGCTTGTTGAATTCAGGCACACGTATAATCTTCACAAAAAAGCCGCGGAACACGGCGAGCCACTGCCCGTGGCAATTGTTATCGGAATAGACCCGGTGACCCTTTTTGCCATCTCGACCCGCGTGCCTGAGGGAAAGGAATTTAATTATGCTTCGGCGCTAAAAGGTGAACCGATTGAGCTATTCGAATGCAAAAACAGTATCAAAGTCCCTCATGCAGAGATAGTGCTTGAAGGGTACATCCATCCCACAGAACTCGTCGATGAAGGGCCGTTCGTAGATATCAGCGGCACCTACGACCTTGTAAGGAAGCAGCCGGTGATTTATCTCACCAACATGATGCACAGGCGTGACCCTATTTACCATGCTATTATGCCTGGAGGAAACGAACATAATGTCATGATGGGAGTGCCATATGAGCCATTGATATACAGGGAAGTAAAAAAAGTGGCAGATGTCAGGAATGTGGTTCTCACACCTGGCGGGTGCTGGTATTTCCACGCGGTTGTGCAAATACATAAAAAAAGTGACGAGGATGCAACGAAGGCAATCGATGCCGCATTTGCAGCGCACAAAAGCTTAAAACATGTCGTGATTGTGGACGAGGATATCAATATTTTCGACCCGAATGATATCGAATTTGCAATAGCGACACGGGTGAAGGGCGATGAGGATGTTTATATTTATCCGAATGTGAGAGGAAGCACGCTTGACCCGCGCTCAGAGAACGGCATCGGGACAAAGATTGGTATTGATGCTACTATGGATTTGAGCAAGAAATGGAAATTCGAGAGGGCAAGACGACCCAAAATAACCGCAGATGAACGCAGACCAATAGTGCGGTAGGATGGGTCAAGAAGAAATCAAAAAGATTATACATGATTTTATAAACAATTAAAACTAAACTAAGAGGTGAAAAGATGAACTGCAAAGTCAGCGTTGTTATTGAAAAGGATGAATATGGGTATTATGCTTATTGTCCGGAGCTTGAAGGGTGCCAAACGCAGGGTGATTCTTTAGATGAAGTGATGGCAAACATCAAAGAGGCCATCGAACTCTACATGGAGACATTATCAGATGATGAAAAAACAGCTTACCTGAGCAAAGAGATTCTAACTACTTCGTTAGAGGTGAAAGTTGCCTGTTAAGCTGCCGCGATTAACACCTCAAAAAGCAGAAACAATGTTGTTAAAAGCTGGCTTTGAAATGATAAGAAGTAAAGGCAGTCATCGGATATATATGAAAGGTGATAGGAGAGTTGTTGTCCCGTTTCATTCTGGAATGATATTACATCCTAAGGTAGTCAAGCAGGTTCTCAAAGCCATCGAATTTATTTAATAAAAGATTTACTAAAATGCGTGTTCAATTCATAAAACGACCACAAAGAATGCAGAGAACGCAAAGCAGTAAAGGTCTTTGCGAACTTTGCGCCTCTGCGGTGAAATTTTTACATCACACTTGTCACCGCACACCGGAGGCATAGATGTACCTCACACCTGAAGAAGAAAAGCTCTTCAACGGAGAGCGCGGCCCGACTTACCAGAAAGCGATTGAGATTCTCGCTGCCCTTGGAGATATTTACGAAGCTGACAGGCTTATTCCAATAAAAAGCGCCCAGATAGCAGGCGTTTCGTACAAGACCATAGGCGATGCAGGTCTTGAATGGATATCAGACTTGAAGGGAAAAGTAGCTGTCCCTTCGATTCTTAATCCCGCCGGAATGGACCTGGAATGCTGGAAGGAAATGGGTATTCCAGAGGATTTTGCGAAAAAACAGGAGAAAATAATCCAGGCATATTCCGCGCTTGGTGTAAGAATCGAGTGTTCCTGCACTCCGTATAATATCTTTGACAACCTGGCTGGCTTTGGAGACCATGTGGCGTGGAGTGAATCTTCAGCCATCTCGTACGCCAACTCGGTCATCGGGGCGCGGACGAACAGGGAAGGAGGACCGAGCGCGTTGTCGGCTGCGCTTATCGGAAAAACGCCGAATTACGGCTTTCATCTTGATGAGAACCGCAAACCCGTTGTATCGATAATAGTCGAGGCAGAGCTTCATGATTCCGATTACGGGGCGCTCGGGTATATCGTCGGCGAGATGGTGGGAGATAAAGTGCCTCTTTTTAAACTTAAATCAAAGCCATCGAAGGATGAACTCAAATCACTCGGCGCCGCAATGGCTGCCTCCGGCGCCGTGGCATTATATCACGTTTCAGGCACAACACCGGAAGCAGGAAAATACGAGGCGCCGAAAGAGAAGATTACAATTGAAGAAAGCCAGATAAAAGAGGTATATCAATCCCCGTATTTAAATACGGGGTCTTTTGGCGAGCCGGATTTGATAGCATTCGGCTGCCCTCACAGCAGCGTAAGCGAGCTTGAAAGACTTGCCCAACTTTTAAATGGCAAAAAAGTAAAAAAAGAGGTATGGATTTGCACCTCGCGCGCCATAAAAAATAAGCATCCCGAATTGATTAAGCGAATCGAGAAAAGCGGCGCAAAGGTTTTTTGCGACACCTGTATGGTGGTCTCTCCTGCCAGTGAAAGATTTACTTGCATGATGGTGAATTCGGGAAAGGCGCATAAGTATGTGCCGAATTTGTGCGGGGTAAAGAGCATTCTCGGAAGGACTGAGGATTGTATTGAGGCAGCGCTGAAAGGGTAAAAATGAAAATTGCAGTCACCAAACTCGAAGAAAAATCAGAAGGCATCCCTGAGCTTTTCAGGCGATATGGCCATGAAGCGGTCATAGTATCAACCATGCGCGCCGCGCCGCCCGCCGACCCCGCGCCTCTTTCCCGCCTGGCTGAGATGATTTCAAACAATAAAATCGATATTCTTGTTTTCACAAGCGCCCTCGGCGTTGAAAAGCTTTTTGAAAGAGTAAAACCGAAAAAAAATGTGAGAATCGTAAGCGTAGGCCCTAAAACCGCAAAAAAAGTAGAGGAATATGGACTGAAAAGTGAAGTTATTGAGAAGTTCTCATCCGGTCACTTTGCAGAATATCTCGGCGACATAAGTGGTAAAACAATCGGCATCGCCCGCGCCGATGTGCCAAATCCGGAACTGGTAAGCTCCCTGACAGCTGCAGGTGCCATAGTAATCGAGGCGCCGGCATATCGGCTGGCAGCCGGCGACAGTATTGTAGAAGTATTAGACGAGGTTGATGTAGTGATTTTCACCAGCGCAAAATCCTTTGAACTTTCAGGCTTCGCGCCGGAACATTCAAAAAAGCTCAAAGTTATTGCAATAGGACAAAAAACCGCTGATGCGATGAGAAAACATGGGATAAATCCGGACTTCGTGGGGAACGGCACGCTTGAAGATTGTTTGTCTCAACTATGATTTTAACTCAAAAGGATTGTCCACGCTAGCAAATAATGCCATTATGCTGATGCGCCCGGTCATTGTATCATCCACCTTTGCGCCCCAGATAATCCTTTTTGTACCCGGTACATTCTGCGCCATCAACTCGCCAATTCTTGCAACTTCCTCAAGCGTCAGGTCCTGCCCGCCTGTGATATGTATGAGCAAACCGTGAGCGGAAGAAAGGTCGGGAATGTCAAGCAGGGGGGCGGCTATCGCCCGCAATACCGACTTTTCAACGCGGTCCGCGCCTTCCGCTTCTCCGATCCCGAAAGATGAAATTCCTCCTTTTTCAAGGACAGCTTTTAAATCCGCAAAATCAAGGTTCATAAGGCTTGGTTCGGTGATGGTTTCTGTTATGCTTTTGATGAATGCCCCGATAAGGGCGTTCGCTACTGCAAAAGCGGTCTTGAGAGGCAATTTCCCGGCCACTTTCCTCAATTTCGTGTTGTCAATCAATACGACAGAATCGCAGGTTTGCGAGAGGGCAGCGATTGCCTTTTTTGCATTTTCGCGCCTGAGTGATTCTATTTCAAAAGGCATGGTCAGGCACGCGATGGTAAGTGCGCCCAAACTGCGTGATATTTCAGCAACTACAGGCGCAGAACCTGTACCAGTGCCCCCGCCAAGACCCGCAACAATGAATACGATGCCGCTGCCTTCAAGTTCTTTTCTTATTTCTTCTGCGCTTTCGCGTGCGCATTCCGCGCCCACTTCAGGGAATCCACCGCATCCCTTGCCCTTGCTCCTCTCTTTTCCCAAAAGCAGCAATTTATCTGCCCTCTGCAAAACAAGATGCGTTATATCAGTGTTAGCTGCTATTGTTTTAGCGCCTGCAATACTTTTCTGGGAGAGATACGTGATTATATTGCAGCCCGCGCCCCCAAGACCGATTACAGCAACTGTCGGTCTTGATGCTTTCCTGATATCTGTTAATTCCACCGTCATCTTAGAAGTTTAATAGAGTCTCATTGATATAATTAGTTTTCTGAAGCTATCCTGATATGTAGAGTCCTGATATTTCAAAACTTCTTATGACGAAAACACTTTTTCCTGCTCAGTGAAAAATGTTTTTAATTTGATTTTGGCTGTTTTGGGGCAATAAGATTTCGAAATACTCAACAGACCACACGGGAATTCGCTGCAATCAAAACAATATTTTACATTCTTATTGCTGGTACATTCGTAAATGACGCAAATTTTTTCAATCTGGTTTTCCTCATCGCACCCGAGGCATACGTTTTTGAAATTTTTGCAGACCTCACACGCTATTCCGCATCTTCCAATTTCTATATCCATTTTTTACCTCTGTTTTTGCTATCCTAACCTCTCTTTCTTTATTCGATTACTTATAGGTACTGTTTAATTCTATTAGTACGAACAATATTTTTTTTGGGAATAATTTATATTCTTATCAAGAGACTAGAGGATGCATGCGTATCGGAGTCATTGCAATCCAGGGAAACGTAGATGAGCATGTTGAAGCCCTGAAAAGGGCATTAAGACAGGCAAAATTGGAAGCAGAAATCGTAAAGATAAAACATAAAGGAATTGTCCCTGCATGCGATGCATTAATCCTTCCCGGCGGCGAAAGCACCACGCTTGGAAGGCTCATGGAAAGGGAAGGCATCTCATCCGAAATCAGGATAGCCGCTAATTCGGGTATCCCTGTAATGGGAACATGCGCGGGACTTGTGCTGCTTGCAAAACACGGGGATGAACAGGTGGAAAAAACAAAACAGCCCCTTATTTCACTGATGGATATCCGGGTCAACAGGAACGCATTCGGGCGGCAGAAGGAATCCTTTGAATCGCCAGTGGATTTTAAGGGGCTAAGGTATCCCTTCAATGCAATATTCATCCGCGCGCCGTGTATTACAGAGGCGGGGAAAAATGTGGAAATCCTTTCAACATACAGGGGGATTATCGTGGCGGCAAGACAGAAAAATTTGCTTGCACTGGCATTCCATCCAGAATTGACCGATGATTTAAGAATCCACGAATATTTCCTGAAAATGATAAAATAAAATTACCCGGACTTTTCTATTCTTCCGGTAATCTTATCAATTCTTTCCTGATATGATTTCTTAAGCTCCTCATACTCTTCATCCAGCATGTTCCCAGATTCGTATTCCTTATTCAATTCGCTGAGCCTGGAAAGAGTTTCGTCCTTCATGACCTCAAGTTCGTCCTTAGTTTTCCCCTCAAATTCGGTATCTTCCACCGTTTCAACCGGTCCCAGAGCTGCAGTTTCCCCGGCGGCTTCCCCGCCTGTTTCCTCAACAGTTTCCTTCACGGTTTCTTTCCGTTTAAGAGAGTTCCTGATTTTTCCTTCAAGTGAACGGATTTTTTCATTCTTTTTCCTGATAAACGGGTATGAAAACACAAGGATGATCAGGAGCCCGAGAATCACATAACCTGCAATTCCGGAAGGAGTGGCTGCTGATTTTGAGATTTCAACTGTTATCTCTTTGAATTGAGGAGGGTCTGACCACCTGTTAATAATTGAATTGTCTGCTTCGCCAATTTCTTGAGGAGTGATTTTATTTCCATTTTCGTCAAACAATGTAATCGAATTGTCTTTCGATACTGTTAATTTAAGTATAAACAGTGGCAATCCTTTTATTGGTACATATTTGTAATTTATTAGTGTGGGGTATGTCAGCTTCTTGGAAAAATATTTTGATTTTGTAATCATTCCTGTATTTTCTGCA
>JAPZAN010000094.1 GCA_027460605.1 Candidatus Methanoperedens sp. | reverse complement strand
CTAATATGATGGTGACGATTTGTATAATGGTCCTCATGGTTAACATATCGTTTTAAATTAGTTTAGTTCTTATAATGTGTTCTATATAAACAGGATTGTGAAGTATATGTGAATCAAGCTTAACCCATAGTTGATTATTCACTACAGAATTCAAACCGGTAATTTTATCCATAAATATAAAAGCTTTAACCCAAATTTATAAAATATATGAATCTTGCACTTATTGCGCCCACACCCGCTGAAACAGGAGAAATGAGGCATGAAATAAAGCCGCAGCTGGATGCGGAACTAAAAATTATTTCCGAGGGTGAACTGCATGGGAAACCCATCATTTTCACTCATTGCGGCGTGGGCAAAGTCAATGCGGCTCACTCCGCAACCCTGATGCTTGAAAATTACGATGTGGATTTAATGATACTTTTCGGCGTCGGCGGTGGATACAAAGGCGCCAGGATAGGAGATGTCGCGGTTGCGCAAAGTGAAAACTATGCCGAGGAGGGGATATTGACCGAAGACGGCTGGAAATCCATGGAGTTCATAGGTTTTCCGCTTTTAAAAAATGAAAAAGAATATTTCAATACTTTCCCGATGGATAGCATACTGTCACAGCTTGCTGTAAAAGTTTCAGGCGACCTTGGATTTAATGCGGCATACGGCAATTTTATTACAGTATCGCAATGCTCGGGAACCAGGGAAAACGGAGAGCTCCTGAAGAACTGTTTTGACGGGATATGCGAAAATATGGAAGGGGCCGCAGTGGCTCATATTTGCGCCATGTACGGGATACCCGTAATTGAAATACGCGGCATAAGTAATATCATTGAAAAAAGGGAGCTAAAAAAATGGAACATACCGCTTGCAGTCTCAAATTGCAATAAGGTCGTAAGCGAGCTTGTCAAGAGGATATGATGGAAAAAATCTCATTAGGATATTCCCCGTGCCCCAATGACACATTTATTTTCTATGCTTTAGCCCATAAAAAAATTGAAATGGATGTCGAATTTTCTCAAATACTGAGAGATGTTGAAACATTAAATAAGATGGCTTTTAATAAAGAATTGGACGTTACCAAGGCTTCCTTCAATGCTTTTGGTTTTTTAAGAGAGGATTATTGTCTTCTCCATTCGGGAAGCGCACTTGGAAGGGGCTGCGGACCTTTAATTGTGGCTAAGGAAAAGATACAATATACAGAACTGTCGCGAAAAAGCATTGCCATCCCGGGAAAGATGACAACAGCGTACCTGCTCCTTCGGCTATTCAATCCTGAAATAAAGAATATCGTTGAAATGCCTTTTGACAGGATTATGAACGCGGTCAGCCTGGGAACTGTTGATGCGGGTTTAATCATCCACGAAAGCAGGTTCACGTATCCTTCATATAATCTTGTAAAGCTCGTTGACCTCGGGGAATGGTGGGAGGAAGAAACAGGTTTGCCAATACCTCTTGGCGGTATTTTTGCAAAAAGAAAATTAGGCACGGCAGCAATCCGCAAAATAGACCGCTTTATTAAAAAAAGCATAGACTATGCGTACCGGAATCCAGGACAGGCGCGTGAATATATCAAAAACAATGCCCAGGAACTGGATGATGATGTGATAGACCAGCACATCAGGCTCTATGTGAACGATTATACGCTGGAGATAGGGGATGGTGTGATAGCGGTTGAAAAACTGTTGAAAACTGCCGGGGAGTTAAATCTGATACCGCATTCTGATAAACCGGTTTTTATTGATTAAAAGAAGCTCTTTATCAAATCTTCCCTTGACTTTTTGTTATCACTGCCGTCATTTATCTTTATTATTTTCTGGGCTCTCCTTTTCGCGGGAGGGCACCCGGAACATTCATAAATAAAATGGATATAACCGGTTTCAGGATTTTCCACGGTATTCTTATGTTCGTATTCTGTATTGCAATCCTTGCATATCCCGACTTTCGGAACGATTTCATTGCAATGCTTGCACTTGCACACCACGACATCTATGACTTCATTTTTTGTGTTAATAGCAGATAATTTGTATTCGTCATCTTCGTATTTCAGTGGGGAAGGCATATTATCAATCAATCTAATACCAACAGGATATATTAAAATCTTATTGGTTTATTGCGGTATTGCCAAAGCACTGCATAACAAAAGGTTTATTCGTTTTTACGTTGTTACATACAAACGAGGTGAAATGTTTGACCGAACATATTCCATCTAAAATCGATTATCTGCGTGCTCTTGAGAATGCCTGTTTACATTGCGGCGACAAACATAAACCGGATTGTCCTGTGGGGATGGCA
>JAPZAN010000093.1 GCA_027460605.1 Candidatus Methanoperedens sp. | reverse complement strand
CCCGGGAACTGAAAGACATTGTTGCGATAGCATCATGCGACATTAAGCTGCCTGAACACGATTCTACAGACCATTATGCTGAATTATTAAAAAACGAGCTTGAGACAATCTCGATATTTAACGAAACCTCAAAGACTTTTGTAAAGGTTATAATCCTCCCGGAAACCACAAGGCAATCATTATCTTTCGCAGTAGATGGTGTTGCATCAATCGACAGGAATATTCCCTTTGTACTCCAGCCTGTAACTTCAAATAAGAGGGTTTCCTCGTCAAGACTGATTGAGCTTATGGACTTTGCAGGGGAAAAATTAAAAGATGTGCGTGCGATACCGCAAACGCACAAGATGATGAATTTGCTCTAATATCCGGTCGCTGTGGCTATGGCTAACAGTGTCTGGGCATCGGAAGTCGGTGAAGAGACAAGAATCATTGCTTTTTCTGTCGCCCATATTATAGTATAATTTGGCGTATTGTTTCCATTTATTGTAGTATAGTCTGTCACCTGCGTTGCCTTATGCCCGTTTAAAGAAATCTCCTTAAAAGGATCGTATTTGACCTTGCTATATCGCTGCTTGTAGATGGCAATCAGGTTTTCAGGATTGTCATTATTGATTACCTGGATATAAACATCCTGGACATTATTATACCTGTAAACTCCTTCGGTTGCATTTATCAAGGTTCCGCCGATATCCACAGGGGTTTCGTGGATTCCCATATACGTGAATCCAGCCGGTAAATCGGTTTGCGGAATATGCCCCGAGGTCGAATTTTGGTCTACTTTCTCTTTATCGAAAATACAGCCTGAAATAAGGACTGTTATAATAAGCACTGCTGATATCCATAATTTTTTTGACATATGTTATCTCCTACCGTTAATATGCTGAAGATTCAAAAAGGTAACGGTTGAATGACAGTAATAAATCAATCATAACTTTTAAAATCATGTTCGATATATACTGTTCATGGATTATCGGAAAGGTTCAATAGGAAGGCTCTTTGCAGTCAGGATTGACCACGGCGAAGATGTAATTGCAGAGATATGCAAATTAGCATTAAAAGAAAACATAAACTCAGCTTTTTTTGTTATGCTCGGGGCAATGGCGGGCGCAGAACTCGTTACAGGTCCAAAAGAAAAAGTAGTGCCTCCAACCACGGTCTGGTCGGCATTCGACGATGCGCGCGAGATTGTTGGCGCAGGCAACATTTTCCATGAGAACGGCGCTCCAAAGGTTCATCTTCATGGCGCAGCGGGCAGCAGCAGGGGGATGGTTATGGGCTGTTTCAGGAAAAAGGCGCAGGCGTTCATGGTTGTTGAAATATTTATAGTTGAGATGGATATTGCTGCGGAGAGGGTGTTTGATGAGAAGTTGGGAGCTTCACCGATAAGGTTTTTATGAGAAAGAAAATGATGTGATAGTGTGATTGGTAAAATAAGAGAACTTCCGATTCTATCGAAAGCACTCCGGTTGTGTGTAATCCGGTTGTATTAAAAAGAAAAGGTTACTATGATATAGTTTATTGGTCATAATAATAAAGAAAACCGGAGATATTGATGGATATCGAACGAATTGGCAGGTACAAGGATAAACTGAATATCATTTCTGAACGGAAACAGGACATTGAAGAATGGATGTCGGGCTATGATTCTTCTGATTTTGCTGCAGATAAAAAGACACGACTTGCGGTTTATAAGGCATTCCAGGAACTTGTAGAGGCATCTTTTGATATTGCTGCAATGGCATGTAAAGATTTGAAAATAATTCCGAAGGATGATTATACAAATATCGACCTGCTATTTGAAAAAAAAATCATTAATAACAGCTTAAAAAATGCTCTTTCAGAGTCTAATGGTTTGAGGAACAGACTTGTTCACCGCTATAATGGATTAGATGATTTATTAGCATTTGATTCAATCATGGGGCATTTAACAGCGATTTCAGATTTTTCAGAGGTAATTGAGATATGGTTGAAATCGAACCTGTAAGGAAAGACTTTTATTTCCTGTCTTTGCGAGAAGAATGTATTTTCAAAAAAATACGATGTTAGATTTTTTGAAGAGCTGCCACTTTATATTCAGATCAATATCATAAAAAGTAACAAGATAATATATTCAAAAGATGTTTATGAATTATATGAGTACTTCTATTATTTCAGGAAACTCTGGGAAGACCAGGCAATGAGACAAAAGGTAACCACCGCAGAAATGGCTGAAATTCTGGATTGAAAATAGAAATCTTACGAAAGACTGGTTTTTTTCTTTTATCTACATCAACCTCGCCGGCAGTCTCTGCTTAGCCAGTAAATCCCCGACATCCTCGGCGCTTCGGATAACATCAGCTTCCCCGTCCTTCACCAGTATTTCTGCGCATCTTGGTCTTCCGTTATACTGGCTGCTCATGCTGAATCCATATGCTCCGGCATCCAGCAAGGCAATCAGGTCGCCCTTCTCTATAACCGGAAGTTTCCTGTCATGGGCAAGAATGTCGCCTGTTTCACATATCGGTCCCACGATTGTGTATGTTTCCTCAGGAGGCGAAGCTGCCTTGTTTGCCGCCACTGCGTAGTGGTATGAGTCGTACATCGTGGGTCTGATCAAAAGATTAAAACCCGCATCCACGCCCACGAAATTCTTTGCGGCTTTCTTTACGGTATTAACACGGGTCAGGAGGATTGTGGTATCGCCGACAATATAACGCCCCGGCTCAAGAACGAGCTTTGGTGAAATTCCAATAGCTTTTGTTCTCTCCTCAAATATAGGAAGAATCGCATCCGCGTGGTCTTGCGGTT
>JAPZAN010000092.1 GCA_027460605.1 Candidatus Methanoperedens sp. | reverse complement strand
GCGAAAATTCGCAATTGCAGAGAAAGTAGAATAAATTTTGTTTTTTCTACTTTTTTAGGTAGTATCTTTTTACTATTTTCATTTATTTTTACTTTTGGTTTTTTATACTGTTTTTTCTTATATCATTAAAAAAGTTCATCAGTGAATACTTTACGCGCTCTGGTTCTACATCGACTATCTCATTCCGTTCTTCTTCAGGAAAAATATTGAAAACCGAATATTTTCCCCAGCGTTTGACGGACGAGGATGTGTACCGCCCATCCAAAAGCACCCTCACGCCATAATCAGAAGGCGAGCGCACGACCCGTCCCAGCGCCTGTCTTACTTTCCTGATAGTCGGGATTTCAATCGCATAATCCCAGCCGTGCCCGAATTCAGCCTCGTATGCAGCCTCGATTGCCCTCATCCTGTCTGAAAGGGCAGGATAACCTACACCTACTATTACCACAGTCCTCCCCCTTCCGTCCTTATAATCCACTCCTTCCGTGAGAGTCCCCCACATATAGGATATCAGCACCGCTTTTTTGCCCGCCTCGCCTATCCTGAAAAAATCTTCCCTGATTTGCTGCGCTGAAACGCCGACCTCGTCAAGGAAGACCGGGACATTGCATTTAATCCTGTTTCTGTACTGCGAAGCCTCATGAAAGCTGGGGAAGAAAACAATCACATTGCCATCCGATTGCTCTATTATATCATTCAATACTTTTGTTAACAGTTCTTTTGTCTGGGGATTGTCCCTGTCCTTTGCGAATAGAGGTGGAACCGATGCGGCTATTGTCAGGCGTTTTTCTTTCGGGAAACTGAGCCCGAAAGCAAGCTCACGGGTTTCCCGCAAAATACCAAGCGTTTTCTTGATAGTCTCAAAAGGAGCAAGGGTAGCGGACATAAGCACTGCCGAATGAACGGAATTAAACAAAGGCTCTGTGACATTTTTCGGGATACAGGTGAATAATTCAAGCCTACCGGATATCTCCCTGTTATGGCGCCTCACACTCAAAATCGGATAATGGCTCCTGTCGTTTGAGGATTTCATGTAACTGGAAAGAAAGACTGCGGCTGCCAGCACGCTGGATATTTTCTTTACAGGGCTTTTCCCTTCATTGAATTGTTTTTCGTAAAAAGCATCGAGAGTCAATCCGAAGCTCCTCATGCGTTCGATTGTTTCATCAGGTTTTTTTATCCCCGCCCCTTCCAGCGCCTTTACAAGCTTGGCCCTGAACATATCTGTCCTTTCCTCGGGGTCGGCAATTCGCAGGTCATACCAGTCATCTCCAATCCTTTCCCTTTCACCGAACTTCTTATCGAGAATATAATTATACGTGGACTTCAGCGTATCCATAAGGACACGCAGAAAAATTTCGACGTCCTGTGACGGCAAAGTATCATTATTTGCCTCAATCTCGTCAAGCGCCCTGTTTATTATGAGCTCAGCAAGCTTCATGGACGAATGCGAACGCGCTGCCGCCTCGATATTATGGGCTTCGTCGAAAATAGCGATAATATCGGGAAGACCTTTATCCATCCAACCAAGCACATTGGTGCGTATATCCTCGTTGAGAAAATGATGGTAATTGCATATCAAAAGGTCGGCTTCTTTCATGTACCGTTTCAGTAATTCATATCCGCAGCTATTATGCGATAATGCCCACTCTGCCACTTCATCCGGTGTGCGCACGCCTAAAAACAGCCATTTGCGAAATTCATCATTATCGCTTTTCAGGAGTTCAAGAAGGAAATCGCATGAATTTTTCCTGGCTTCGTGAAGCCTGCGTTCTTCCTTATCCGATTCACTGCTCAATTCCCTTTGAAGCTCGATCAAACCCGTATCCCCAGTCCGCTTAAGTTTATCCCTGACGGATTTTATTTCGTTTTTCAAATGCCCGAAGTCTTTTTCCTGTTCAATCATTTTATAGGTATTATCACGAAGCAAACTGCATGTGTCATAATCCATGTTCGGCTTCGGGCACATGAGCATCTTGCCTTTGAGGACAACGACTTTTATATCTGCCTGTTTTCTTATTTCCCTCGCCTCTTCGATGAACTGTTCCATCTGCTGGTGGACATTGGTTGCTATGACTGCGGTTTTTTTCTCCGATTTTGCGATATGGAGGGCGGGTGCAAGAGCGCTCAGGGTCTTTCCCGTCCCGCATGCCCCCTCGAACAGCACGACCTGTTTCTTTATCAGGGCCTCATGGATGGCGTCCATCGCTTCAATCTGGTTCGGATAATATGAGTTCTTTGGAAAATAGCGAAGGTAGTCCCTTTTCATCGGCGACTATAAGATTTGACATGATATAAACAGT
>JAPZAN010000091.1 GCA_027460605.1 Candidatus Methanoperedens sp. | reverse complement strand
ACCAATACAAGTTCATTATCGCCGAGCCTGAATATTGCATTTTTGATAGCATCTGTTTCAGTCATGAAATCAGAAATAATAATAACAAGCGACCTTGATTTTATAATGCTGGCGTATTTTTCCATGCAATAATCAAATCTGGTTTTCCCCAAGAGCGCCGTGCTATTCAGGAGGTTGATTGTCTGGGAGAGATACCTCCTTCCTCTCTTTGGTTTTGTGATATTCATCTCTTCGCCGAAGGTGGATACTCCGAACTTCTCATTATCCTTGGTCACAAGATATGCAAAACCAAGCGCAAGCATCGCTGCATAATCGAATTTATCACGAAAGTCCATGCTCTTGCTGGTATCGAGAAGTATATGGGTCGTCAGGCTTTTTTCTTCTTCAAATTCCTCTCCCTGCGTGTATTCGCGGTAGCTCACAGGCTCCATGCCCCTGCCTTTTAAAATCGAACGGCGGCTCCCGCTGTACGCGGTGGATACGCGTTTGCGTACCATGAAAGTGAAGCGGTCAAGCTCCTTGAAGAATGAGGTATCGATCATAAAGCGACACCTCGCTTTATGCGGTGTCCACGTAAACCGATACCCCAGTTTACGTGGTGTTCAGGTATGCTTCGCATACCTGTTTGCGTCCTCAAGAGGCGCAAACATTGATACGTATCTGCGAAGTAAAGCGGCGCAACGGTTTTCATTTATTTCACGTTTTTCAGGATATCCGAAATCACCTGGTCTGTTGTCATGCCCTTACGCTCCGACTCGAAGGTGAGGATAACACGGTGACGCAGCACAGGATATGCCATTGTATCAATATCTTCCGTACTCACATAATTCCTGCCCCTCATGAGCGCCCTTGCCTTCGCCGCAAGGATAATGCCGATGGAAGCTCGCGGCGAGGCTCCGTATTCGATATGCTCACTTTTAGCCCGCGTTGCGAACACGATTTTGATGGCTCTTTTCTTAATGTCCTCTGCTATCGGAACATCGCGCGTAAGCTTCTGGAGTTCGAGCACCTCGCTCTTCGAAACCACCTGTTTTACCGATGGAGTGATATTTTTCGTGTACCTGTTGACAATCTCGTTCTCATCCTCCACCGTGGGATAATCCATTAAAATCTTAAGCAAGAACCTGTCAAGCTGCGCCTCAGGCAATGGATACGTGCCCTCCATTTCAATAGGGTTCTGGGTTGCAAGGATAAAAAACGGCTTGTCAAGGGGATATGTTTTATTGCCGATTGTTACCTGTTTTTCCTGCATTGCCTCAAGGAGCGCACTCTGCGTCTTGGGCGACGCCCTGTTAATCTCATCTGCGAGCACGATATTTGCAAAAACAGGCCCGGCTTCAAAACGGTACTGTTTCTTTCCGCCCACATCCTCTATGATGGTTGTGCCTGTGATGTCCGAAGGCATAAGGTCGGGCGTGCATTGTATCCTGCTGAATTTCAGGTCAAGCGCTTTTGATATGGTGCTTATGGTAAGGGTTTTTGCAAGCCCCGGGTTACTCTCAACAAGCGCATGGCTGTTGCATAGAATCGCTATCAGTATATGTTCAATCGCTTCATGCTGCCCTACGATTACCTTCCCTATCTCATCCAGAAGTTCCTTGAAAACGCCTTTTGAGCTTTTGTATGTATCATCACTCATGTTTTACCTCTTTCAAATCTTACTAACGTTAACTGCATAATCCTCGATTAATCTCTTTTCGGTCTCAGTTTTTTTCATGAGGAGACTGTATCCTCCATCGGAAACATTCGAGCCAAGAACATCCACGGGAAATGCCGCCGACTTGATAAACTGGTTTTGTTGCTGGCTTGCTTCCTTTATAGAGAAACCAGTTCCCGTGCCCTGGTAAATAGTGAGGTCGATATTCTTTCCTTCGATAGAAGCAATTTTGGGTTTTCCGTAGATGTCCCCTCCGCCGGTCGTCCCCACCTTCCCGGCATCTTCCGGGCGCCCCACGACCTGCATGGTTTCATTCGTAATCGCTCCGGTAGTACCGGTTATGGTGCTTGAGATATTGGTAATGACTTCCGGCGGTATGCTATATTTCCCGGGGTCTAATGAAACCACAGTAACCCCTGAAATAAATACTATCGTTATTAGTATTTTTAAGACCGTCTTGCCAGCAGACAAAAGATGGGACGATGAAACATTTGTGAGCGCATCAGAAACACTGTCTTTTAATGAATCAACTATTACATTTGTTTCATCCCTGTTATCATACGCTGTCCTGAGTCTCTCTTTTAATTCATGATACTTATTTTCTATTAACAGGTTGACATTGATTTTACTGTCTTTTTTATGCAGCAATAAGGCACTTATTATTGCGATAATGAAAGCCAGGACAGGTGGAACGAATTTGACTGGAATTGGCAAATAGAACGAAGATTTGAGATTAAATCCAGAAGGAAAAGAAACCTCATGCGTGTAAAAAACCCTGACCTGATTTTTGAAAGCTTGTCCAGGAATTCGTTCATTCAGCCACCTTCTCTGGCTTTATTGGCATGAATTATATTAAGTCTTGGGGATGACTTCCACTCACCTGAGATTCAATCCGGTTCCTATGCAATTTCCGAAGGATAGATATACGAGGTCAGCAATTATTAGCTCCCTGTATGCCCAGATAGCTCAGCCTGGGAGAGCGCTGCGCTGAAGACGCAGATGTCCCCGGTTCAAGTCCGGGTCTGGGCATGCCTTAACTATTCTAAATGTCTTTGGAATTTAAGAGCAGCTTAAAATATTAACAAACCTTTGCATCCACAACCACATGCCACACGCCGGGTGAGTATTTCTTTATCCTCCGCATCCCGATTATCTCCACATCCCTCCCGAGCTTCCCCGAAGCCTCGATTATCCTCTCAACAGGGCGGTGCTCAACAGCCTCGGGCACAGCCTCATGATAGTGAATAATCCCGCCCGGCACAAGGGCGCAAATGCCCTGCTCAAGATAAAGATGTGCGTCTAAATAACCCACGATAACGCGGTCAGCTATCCCGCGCGGTGTGACTATCGAGCAGTCCCCGGCTACAGGTTCGATTATGTCCCCGACTTTGTTAAGCTTGATATTTTCCTTCAGATAACCAAATGCTTCAGGATTAATCTCTATTGCGAATATCTTCACGGGTTTTGAATGTACTGCCATGGGTATTGAGAAATACCCGATACCTGCGAACATATCGACAACAACTTCACCTTTTCCAAGCCTGCTCATTCGCTTTTTTTCAGCAAGGTTCCCCTGGGAATACATTATCCGCATGGCATCAAGCTTAAAAAGGCAGCCATTCTCCTTGTGTATGGTTTCGGTATTTTCCCCGGCGATTATTTCCCTGACCGGCTGCCTCATCCTGCCCGTAATTCCCTTGTCAAGAAGCACTGTCCTGCATCCCGGATATAATGACAATAATGCTTTTCCAATCTCTGCTTTCCTGTGTTCCAGTTCTACCTTGAGCGTAACTATGACAATATCCCCGAGAACCTGCCATCCCGAAGGTAAAAGTTTTCTTTCGCCAGCGGGAATGTCAAGAATATCGCCGAGGGTTTTTTTCGGGATGTATAACCTCGGAGCATCCTGCTCGACCAGTGTAAACCCTTTGATATCGAACTTTATGGGGATCTCAACAAAGCTTTCCTTTTTGACAATCTTCCTTGTTTTATCAAGCGCATCCTCTAAAAGCAGTTTTTGCCTTACGTTTTCAGCATCCTCTAAACTAACGAGAACCGCCTTCATGAATTTCTTGCGATATACAGGATATCACTGAGAATAGAACTTGCTGTCTCAATCGAACCCGCCCCTTTCCCGCTGATGGTTATCCTGCCTGCCAGGTCGGTCAGTATCGACGCCACGTTCAACGTGCCTCCTACGGCAAGGGGATGGCGCTTCGGGACAAGGCGCGGCGCGACAGTTAGTCGGCTCTCGCGGACCTCGCATACGAGTTTCACCACATAATTATTCTTGTTTGCAAGTTCAAGGGCTTCGGGCGTGATTTTCGTTATACCCGTAACATCCACATCGCCGTAGGTTGCATTCTGCCCGAATATCGAATTTGCTATGATGACCAGTTTAATCGCCGAATCGATACCTTCCACATCATATGTCGGGTCGGTTTCGGCTATCCCGAGTTCCTGCGCCTCTTTTAATACAAGTTCATACGGCATTCTCTCTTCTTCCATCCTTGTCAGGATATAATTGCAGGTGCCGTTAAGTATGCCCTCAATCCCGATGATGGAATTTCCTGCCAGTGCCTCATGTACAAGGTTGAATATCGGGACAGCACCGCCAACGGTCGCCTCATACCGCAGGTGCAAGCCGTTGTCTTCGGCAGCCTCCTTTAACTCGGTAAAGCGCAATGCAAGCGGTCCTTTATTTGAAGTGACCACATGTCTTCCCGCATGGAGCGCGGCGCGTATGTTGCCAAGTCCGGGTTCTCCGTTTCCAATGTTCGTTGGAGTAACTTCCACAACAATATCATGTTTGACATTCCGGATTAGCTCAAGTGCGTCTGATGTATCGATTGCGACTGTACCTTTTTGTTTCTTTCTATTCAAAGCATCTTCAAGGTCTATTCCCTTAGTGTTTATTTCACTGCCTTTTGAATCAGATATTCCCACGACACGAATATCATAACCCTGTTTTTTAAGATATTCCTGTTTTGAGAGGAGCGAACGGGCGACTCCCTGCCCCACGGCGCCGAATCCGATAATCGATATCTTGATAGTCTTCATGTTCCCACCGAGTTCAACAGTATTGGTTCTATCATAAGCAGGTCTTTTTTATCTGCCACATCCCTGAGGATGTCTAAAGCCATGCCCAGTTCCTTCTCGCCGACTGCATTGATGACGAGGTACGCGGACGATGTTTTTTCTATGGCTGGCATTGAGAGCGACATGTCCACAACTTCTGCAAAACCTGTTGAGTCTATCCTGTCGATGGTGTCTCCCATATCCGAATGAACGATGTGCCCTATTAAGATTACAGAAACCGTGGACCTCAGGCGCTCTTCCCCGACCCTTGCTACCCTGACACCGCTTTTCTCAAGCCGCTGGATGAGTTTGTTAAGAACAGTGTGTTCTATCTCGAAAGTGACCTGCACCGGGATTGTTCCTCTTGGTGTCTTCTCATAATGCTGGTGCACGACGCTCATGATATTGCCGTGGAGTTCCGATATTGGCGCAAGCGCCAGAACCAGCTGCCCCGGGATATCCTTGAGTTCAAGGGTCATCGAAATTATCATGGCTCTCACTATGCACAGGTGAGTAATAAGTTTTTTTGGTGGTTAAATAAGGTTTTGACTGTTTTCATTTTAATTGACGTGCACAGTATCAAAAATTGGAGCCGCAGATGAACGCAAATAAACACGATAAATCTCATTCGATTCTAATTTTATAACATAAAAAATATTAAATTTCTGGCGCCGATATGTTACGGAAACAAACTTGGGGTAGTATGATATGCACCTTGTAAATCCATTCGTAAGGGCCGCGACAATGTGTTTGATTAAACAGTATCAAATTTCAGCATGCCTTTCCTGATAGCATTTCGATGATTCAAACAAAATTTGCATAAATACTCTGTTCCTGCCCAAAATAAGAGTCATAAATATGTTGATAAACCATTTCGCACTTATTTTCATATAATTCTTTAGTATAGATTCGAGGCAATCGATCCAGAATATCTTTTATGGAAGTAAATACAGCCGCCCTTGATTGCTGGCGTTTGCGCCAATCGAGAACAAGCTTTTCCTTTTTCAGCGTCTCAAGAAGCTCCTGCGCCACCTTCTTGACTTCCCGCTCTTCCTTCTTACTCAGAGTCATTTCAGGTTTTATCAGCAGATCGAAAACCGCCAATTCTTCCTCAGTAAGCTTTTCCGCAATTCCTCGCTTCTCCTCCGCATTGAGTTCCTGAGCAAAATCCACAAGTTTTGTGAAGAACATCTCCACGTTATAGGAGCCTGAGTTATACTCATCTATCATCTTCTGGAACTTCTCAAGGTAATTCCTCCTGTTTTTGTTTAATCTAACCATCAATGCTAATTTGCTGTTGATAGCTCCTTTCAGTTTTTCAGCCTCGATATGTTTTCTACTTTTCTCAAAATGCGCTTTTAGAGCTTCAAAATCGATTTTACTCAAATCAACAAGGTGATCTATATCGGATTCACCCAATTTTTCCCTGATAACATACCCTTCAGTAGCGATAGACTCATCCAGTAAATTCTCAACATCCCCCATAACCTCTGAAATGTCTGCTTCAGGTATTAGAGATCGAATCTTTTCTGCTATAACAGCGAAGAGTGCTTGCATCGGGCCAAACTCATTAGCAGATGGGTCGGGAAGTATTGCCCTGTAGATTTTGATCACATTTCCTGCAAGCAACAGATACTTTTTCTTCGATTCATCACTGACCAGTATTGCATCAACAGCATCATCAATCAACTTCACTCGCTCAAAACCATAAGCTATCTGCATCTTTGATAGATGGATGCCCCGTTCCTGGCAAAATGCTGTAGTCTCCTCAATCACCTGTTTGAGTTGAGTAACCAGCAAACTCTTATCCATCACCGGCATTTCGCCCTCTTTTATACCGCCGCCTGAGCCGTATATGGCCAGAGCTTTCTGCAGGTTCCTGAACACTCCAACGTAATCCACTATCAGACCGTTTAATTTATCCCTGAACACACGGTTCGCCCTTGCTATTGTCTGCATGAGTGTGTGGTTTCGCATGGGTTTGTCAAGGTAGATGGTGGAACAGGATGGCACATCAAAGCCTGTCATCCACATGGCGCACACAAATACGATGCGGAACGGGTCATCCGGATCCTTGAACTTCTTGTCAAGGTCCTCTTTTACCATCCTCTTGCGATGGGCAGCGATGTCCAAACCCTTTTTCTTAAAGTCTTCAATCTCGTTTTGTGATTGGGATACCACGACCGCCATGTCGGTCTCTTCCATGAATTTGATTTTCTCTTTAATTTCCTGCTGCTCGGATTCACCACATTTTACCTGCTTCGCCTGCAGGTCATTTAAGTAATTTTTCCAATACTTCTGCACCTTATCGTACATCCGAACAGCCGTTGCTTTGTCAATGGAGACGACCATGCTTTCCCAAATTGTCCGCGTCCCATGAAATGAGCGACAATATCCCTGGCTATCTTCTCCAGCCTGTCATCTCTTGTAATCAGGTGGTACTCACGCGCGAACTCACGCTCAAGTTTATTCTCCTGCTCTTCATCCAGTTCTGCCTCTTCGATGACGCGCTGCAGGTCTTCATTCAACTCCCTGTTGGTAAGCTGAAGTTCAGGGATGCGGTTCTCATAATAAAGCGCAACCGTGGCGCCGTCATCTACTGACTGCTTGAAGTTGTAGATGCTGACATAGTCCCCGAAAACCTCTTTTGTCTTTTCTTCACCGATAATGAGAGGTGTGCCTGTGAAGGCGATGAATGCTGCGTTTGGAAGGGCATTTCGCATGTTCAGGGCAAGGGCATCGTACTGGCTGCGGTGTGCCTCATCCGTGATGACAATGATATCTTTGCGGGCTGAAAGCATAGGATAGGTTTCGCCCTTCTTTTTGTGGAATTTTTGTATTAGCGTGAATATGTAGCGGTGGTCTTCTCGCAGCAGCTGCTTTAGGTGTTCTCCGCTCTCTGTCTGCACCTGCTCCTCAGTCACAGCGCCAGCGCCGGCAAAGTTCTTGTATATCTGGTTGTCCAGATCCTGCCTGTCGGTCACGATAACGAACGTGAAATTACCGGGAATTTTTCGAAGAACTTTCTGGGAGAAGAATACCATGGAGTAGCTTTTCCCGCTGCCCTGCGTGTGCCAGAAAACACCGAGGCGCCCCCAGTTCTGTTCAATCTGCTTCAATGCCTCGGTGGCATTGTTCACACCAAGGTACTGGTGGTTCTTCGCAACCAGCTTCACAATCCCGCCGCTTGCTTCGCTGAATAGCGTGAAATTCTCGACAATATCAAGAAGACGCGCCGGCTCGCATGTTCCACGGATCATTGTATCCAGTGAAACAATACCCTCCTCACCTTCGCTGTTTATCTTTTTCCACTCTGCGAAGTGTTCCCACTCTGCTGTCATACTGCCTATTTTGCTCTGGCTGCCGTTTGAAAGAATGATTAAACCATTGTACCAGAATATCTGCGGTATTGCATTCTTGTAGTCGCGCAGGTTATCCCTGTATGCATGTTCCAGTCGCTTGTGCGATGCCTTGAGTTCTATGAAAACAAGCGGCAGACCGTTGACAAAGCCCACAAGGTCTGCGCGCCGCTTGTACATATCACCAGATACCCAGAACTGCGACGCAAGGAAGAAGTCGTTATTTGAAGGCTCAATCCAATCAATTACGCGGACTTTTTCTTTTGTCTCTTCATTTTCTTTATCCCTGAAAGAGACTTTCACGCCGTTCTTGAGCAATCTGTAAACCTCGCGGTTGGCATTGGCAGGACTCATGATGCTGCGGTCGCGGGTGAGTTCTTCGATGGCAAGCTCGATGGCTTCTGAGGGCAGGTCAGGATTCAGGCTCAGAAGTGCAGCGCGCAGGCGTGGGAGAAGGACTACAACGCTTGACGTTTCGCGCCCGATAGTGCCTTTTTCACCGAATTTTTCGTAAAAGCAGTTGGCGGTCTGCCAGTCAAGCTCGCTGAAGAGTTCTATGGCTGGCTGCTCGACTAGGGAATCTTCGGAGTAATCACTCATTTTTCAACCTCATGCATTGCCGATAAACTGTCGATATATTGCCGATAAATTTCCGATAAACCATATGTTCGTTTCCGGTTGGATGGATTTGCTATAACCAGCCAGCCATCTTTGACCCATGTATTGAGCAGCAGGCGCGCCATACGCTCTGAAAGTCCAAGAGTAGTAGCGACCTGTGAAGTAGTAACCTGTTCTGCTTTTGTGAATAGCGCTAGAACAGTCCGCGCCCTGTGGTCAAGACGGCGCAGTTCTTCGGGTTCTGCTGGCACACCCCGCGCAGAATAGCGCAACGCTTCATCTTTTGCAGCAGTGAACACTCCAGCAAGGGTTATGGCGAAGTATTCAAGCCATGGTGTCAGGTCAGCATCTGAGCGCCCTTCGTAATAGTTATGGTGTGGATGGACTGCGAGTGAGCGGTAATAGCCCTCCAGGTCGCGCGCATGGTGTTCTTCAAGGGAAAAGAAGCCATTCAATCCGTAGCCGCCACGGTGCAGGATGAAAGTCGCAAGCAGGCGCGCCGTTCGTCCGTTGCCGTCATAGTATGGATGAATGGTGACGAACTGGTAATGCATAAGACCGGCTATGAGCGGTACAGGCAGCCCGTCCTTTTCTGCCCTGTGCACCCATTCGACCAGCGCAGCCATGAGCGTGGGCACATCTTTGGCTTCGGGCGGCAGATAAATTATTCCACCTGATGCTGAATCGCGGATTACGTTCTGACCATCCCGGTAAGGTGTGGGTTTAGCGCGCGCCCCCTTCTCGATAAGTGCATGAAGCCTTTGAATGAGCTCTTCGGTGAACGGCATCTTTTTTGCAGCCCATTCCTCAACGCGAAGCAACGCATTCCAGTAGTTTTTAACTTCGCTGACATCTCTTTCCCGCCCGTGGAATTGCGCCGGTTTCCCCTCTATCACCAGTTGCGCCTCTGCCAGCGTCAAACGGTTGCCCTCGATGCGTGTGGAGTAGTGAGTGGAACGGATGCGGGCGCTGCGGCGCAGTTGTGCCTCTGCTGCCGGCGGCAGGGGCGTCTGTTCGACCAAGGCGCGCGCGGCTTCGATATCCATGAGCGCACGGGCGATTGCGGGAGTAAGGGTGTAGCGAGGGAGCCAGATAGGATGGGATTTATTCATGCTCCTCCGCTAAAGAGTTCAATGGCGGGTTGTGCGATAAGTGAATATTCAGAGCAGTCACTCATTACCATTCTCTATGCTAAATTATTATTTAAAGATGTGTATATATTAATGGTGCATTCGCACGTCAATATTCTCCACGTCCACCTCGCCTGAGATGAGCTTCGGCAGCAGCAGGTCGCGGGTGTGGCATAGGACGAGGTTCTTCTGTTGCATAATCTGTTTATAATCAAAAAGGTCTCCTACAATGGTATGATATAACTCTAAGAGTGCATTTGGTGGGTGCAAAATTAATGCATTTTCGAAATCACCTGAATTTACCGCAGGATATGCAGCGCCAGTTGTGTGATTAATCAGATAACCGACGAAATCATCTGTTGTCAATGCATGGTAAAGATATGTGTAAGGCGCATGCTTTGGCGTGATGACTGCAAACCCGGTAGAAACTATCAAGTTTGACGGCGGACTGAGGATAACACTGTATGATTTTCGATTAGGGCGGACTGTTGACCAGATTATATCGCCATGTTTAACTATTCGGCGTGCTCTGCTTGGCGCATCTGCAAAAGCGAGATGTTCTATTTTGTCAATCTGCCCGGTTGATACAGATGCAATGTCTATATAATTAATTTCGTCCGGCTCGTAACCTTTCTTTAAGCTGGATGCATTAATATCTGCAATACCCCCTAATTTCTTAATTTCCCACCCCTCCGGCACAATCCCCATCTCCGACTCCACCATCTTCACTTTCTCATGCCCCTGAAACCTGAAATTCACGAACCATTCGCGGTAGAGCGCCTGCGCCATTTCTTCCAGTATTTTGATGCGCCGCATGTTGTTTTCGATGAGGTCGTCATAGGCGCTGAGGATGGCGGCGATTTTGCGCTGGGTTGAGAGAGGATGCACAGCGATTTCTAATGTATCCAGATCATTACGGTTAAGGGTTGGTACACCTGCTCCAGAATTAAATCTGCCAAGATTCAGCGTTTGCAGGTAGTAATAAACATAATGAGGGATGTTCCCTTTGAAATCCTTGACCCATAGCGCAGTATTATGAGGCCAATATTTTTCACGAATGTATTGAACAACTCCTAAAGAACCACTTCGCCCCGTTATTACCCCTGGAGGTTCAGCTTTGTATTCTTTGTGATGCCCTATGATGGACGTAGATCCGATTACAGGATAAAGGCCTTCACACATATCTTTTTTTGTTAAATCAAAACCTCTCTGTAATACAACGAATTCTTTAAAAGGAATACATCTAGCTTCAGCCATTACGTCCTCCGCTTCGCGCTATTTCTGGAGCAGGAAGCTGGCACATTAAATTTGACAGGATAACAGGATGAACAGGATTAAAAACGTATCCTGTCGATCCTGTTAATCCTGTCTGAAGAATCACAGTTTTAAAAAACCGCGGATGAACGCGGATAAACGCAGATACGCTTGCACCAGATGCCGGTTTTTCCAGAGAAGGGCAAACGTGATGGAACGCGGATTGCGCGGATGACGCTGATACGCGCGGATTTGAAGTATCCGTGAAAATCCGTCCGATCCGTGTCATCCGTGTTCTAAACTGCGGCTGTGCTTTGCGCTCTTTGCGTACTTTGCGGTGAGCTGCGCCAAAATCCATAGCGGTAAGTGGGGCATAACTTGAGAAATCTAAAATTCCACATGCAACCATCACTTAACATCCTCCAGCAGCTTCGCGATTAGCTCAGGCGCCGGAAGCTGATCCCTCAACTCCTTCGGTAGTGTTGAAACGATCCGATAAGCGGCCACCCCGATTGGTTTATTCGACTCCCGGAGAGCGTATTCAACTATAGAGAATTTTGAAAAACCTACCAAAAGATATAATACATAATAACTATATTTAGTTAGTATGGCGTCGTTTATTGATTTTGCATTTCGAGAAGAGTACGAACGAGTAAAACGTTTGGGAGATAAGTTGTCAGCGATT
>JAPZAN010000090.1 GCA_027460605.1 Candidatus Methanoperedens sp. | reverse complement strand
CCTCCCATTGACCAGGCAGAAGAAATCCGCCAGAACATCGTTGTAGCGCTTGAAAACATGGGTTTTAACATAGAAGCTTCCCATCACGAAGTCTCTATGGGACAGCATGAGATAGATTTCAAGTATGCAGATGCATTAATGACTGCTGATAATGTCATCACGTTCAAGTTTGTAACGAAAACCATTGCGCGCATGAACAACCTGCATGCCTCCTTCATGCCAAAACCCGTTTTCGGTATCAACGGTTCAGGTATGCATACAAACATATCCCTTTTCAAGGGAAACAAGAACGCTTTCTATGATGAGACAATGGATATGGAAGTAAGCGATACGCTGCGATATTTCGTGGGCGGGCTGAAAAAACACGTAAAATCTTTCACAGCGGTGACAAACCCGATTGTGAACAGCTACAAGAGAATAGTGCCCGGATATGAGGCTCCCGTCTATATAGCATGGTCGGGCGCCAACCGCTCATCCATGATACGCATACCCGCAGCCAGGGGCATGAGCACGCGCATCGAACTCAGGAGCCCCGACCCGTCCTGCAACCCGTACCTGTCCTTCGCTGTTATCTTAATGGCAGGGCTTGACGGCGTTGAGAACCAGATTGACCCTGGCGAGCCAACGACCCTTAACCTCTTCCACCTGAACGATGAAGAACGGAAGAGCCATGGGATTGAATCGCTCCCCGGAAGTCTTAAGGAAGCGCTGGACTATCTGGAAACCGATAGCATAATAAGGGATGCCCTCGGAGAACATGTATTTACTGATTTCATGAGGCTTGGAAGGGCTGAATGGGATGCATACAGGACAAGCGTACATGACTGGGAACTTAACCGCTATCTGAATATCGTGTAAAAAGGTGAAATGAACACAACGACTATCGACTCAATGGTGCAGAGGAAACTCATCGAAATACTGAGGATACTCTTTGAGAACAAAGAACCGATAGGGGCGCGGCTGATAGCCGACAGGATGAATGAACGCGGATACCCCATTGGAGAGCGGGGCGTCCGTTATCATCTCCGCATCCTTGATGAGCGCGGTCTCACACAGCGCCAGGGTTATGACGGCAGGGTTATTACCGAAAGCGGGATACATGAACTTAATAACGCGCTTGTGGGGGACAGGCTTGGTTTCATCATCACAAGGATAGAGAAACTCATATATGATACCACTTTTGACCTCAAAACAGGGCAGGGAAGTGTGATTATTAATACTTCGATAATCGACAGGAAAGATGTTGATAAAACTTTAGAGATAATGCGGCATGTGATTTATGAAGGTTATTCTTTCAGCCCGTATATAAAATTAATAGAGGAAGAGGAAGTGGCTCTGGATATTGATATCCCTGAAGGCAAAATAGGCATAGCCACGATGTGTAGTATAACGCTTGACGGGATTTTACTTAAGAATGGCATTCCTGTGGCACCTAAATATGGCGGCTTACTGGAAGTGAAAAACAGAAAACCTGTAGGGTTTGAAGATATTATTATTTATAATGGGACTTCGATTGACCCGATGCGTATTTTTATTTCAAAAAAGATGACGAGGGTTCTTGATGCCGTGGATACGGGTTCAGGCATGCTTCTTGCAAACCTGCGGGAGATTCCGGCGTCGGCTGTTCCCGAGGCTGAAAAAATCATGGAATCCGCAAGAGGTATTGGTATTTCAAACGTTGTGCAAATAGGGAAACCCGGAAAATCGGTCCTGGACGCGCCTGTTGAAACAGGGAAAGTCGGCGTGGCGGTTTATGCGGGAACGAATATAATGGCTGCGGTTGAAGAGAGCGGGATTAATGTTACAACTTATCCGATTTCTACGATTATGGATTTTAAGGAATTGAAAAAGCTGTAAGTTTTTTTTGAGATGGGAATTGTTATGACATAACAATCCTGTATGTTCCTGAAACAGTATATGCAGGCTTCGTACATCGTACTGGGTTTGTGACTGCAAAACGCCAAAGTTCACGCTCATAAAAACCATAGAGCAGATAGCTGTAATACCCGCCCATATCATTGCACTCTAACAATCCGCTCCCACAACGAACTCTCCCAGCCTTTTTATCGCATCGTATCTCTCTTTCCTGTCAAGCCTGGCGCTGTCCAGCGATTCCTGCAATACTTGAATGGAATTATCATAGACTTCCCTGTCCACAGGATACGGAAAACCATCCTTTCCCCCGTGCGTGAAACTATATTTCACAGGGTCGCGCCAGCTCGGTGCGCTCCCGTAAACAAGATCCGATATCATCGCAAGCGCGCGTATCTTTTTCGGTCCCATGCCTCCAAGCGATACCAGTTCCTCATAGTTTTTCGGCTGCAACTCGTATGCTCTTTTCAGCACCTCCATTCCCCGCTTACTGATATCGATATCCAGTACCGGATGACGTTGAGGAAGCCCGAACCCGGTTTCAAAATCAGCAAGCATCCGCTGTTTCGAAGGTTTCAGGTATTTCCTGAGGTGTTCGGGATTGTCCTTAATGAGGTCAAGGCTTATCCTGCGGCAGGATTCACTTTCACCTGCGGTCATATCCAGGACATTCGCTTCTTTCCTGTCGCAGCAGATGCCATCTTTAGGCTCAATAAAACTCTTCATGGAATCTGAAAGCCAGTGATAACGGCGCGCATAATCAGTATTCATGCCCTGCTGCACAACAGCCCAGTCGCCCTTTTCGGTGAAGAAAAAGCAGTGGTGGTATAACTGGTAGCCGTCCTGGATGCAGGAATTATCCACCTTTGCAGCCATCTTGCTTGAATATTTTAACCTCTCTATCTTATCAGAGGAAAGCGCGAAAATCTCACCACTTTTCTCAATCTCATTCGGCGCTTTTCGCGATACTGCGCCTTTTCCGCCTGCGACTGTTATGCCGTGCTCCTCAGGCGACAGCGCCATCTTCAACGCCCCGCAGGTGGTCGTGGTTGTCCCGGATGAGTGCCAGTCAAATCCGAGCACGCACGAGAACGCCTGGAACCAGTATGGGTCGGATATTCGCTTTAAGAATTCGTCCTGTCCGTATTCATAGATGAGCGCCTCGGTTATTCCTCCTGCTAGCTTAACCATTCTCCTAAAGAGCCACGCTGGGGCTTTTCCGCCATGGAGGGGGAGGCTTACAGTGCCGGTACGCATGAATAGAGGTTGGCTGCCTAAATATTAAATGTAATGAAAGCATGGTGAAAGTGTATGAAAATGAACACGGCGATAAAAGCAGAGCTTATATCCATCGGCGCAATCGATATCGACCCAGCCCTGCTCGGCAGGCTCACAATTCCCACAGCAGGACCGGGGGCGGGCGGCAAGGCTTTTTTCTTCAGGTCGGGAAAACACAGGGTCAGGCTGGTCGTCGATTCAGGCTCACCACTGCGCGCTGTAAAGGACAATGAGGATATAGTGATATTGAAAGGCGGGAAGGAGCTTGTCAGGGGAACCATCGAGGAAGAACTCATCCACTGCCCCGAGCAGGCATACATTACCATGAGCGAGCGGTGTATTTATGATTGCAAGTTCTGCCCAGTCCCGAAACTTAAAGGCAAGGTCAAATCGACAAAAGAACTGCTGGCGCTGGTGGAAGAAGCGTACAATCTCGGGAAGATGAAAGGAATCTCGATAACTTCAGGGGTAGAAGTGTCGCCTGAAAAAGAAGTTGAAAGGGCGGTGGAACTTGTCAGAGCGTTGCGGAAATATAATGTTACCATAGGCGTCTCGGTCTATCCCACAAAAGATTCATCGCGCCTTTTGAAAGAGGCGGGCGCGAGTGAAATAAAATACAATGTAGAGACAATGGACAGGGAGATTTACGAGAAATACTGCAAGAAACCTCCTCTTGATTTCACGCTTGAATGTCTGAAGGATGCTGTAAAGATATTCGGGAAGAATAACGTATTTACGAACTTCATTGTTGGGCTTGGCGAGACAGACGAAACGGTTGAGAAATACTACGAGGAACTTGCCAAGATGGGCATTATCCCAATAATTAGAGCAGTCGGGGTGCATCCCCTGAGGTTCGGGGAACTGGAAGCCGAGCGCCCAACGGCGCAAAGGCTCCTGAAGCTTGCGAAAATGTCACGGAGAATACTTGATAAATACGGGCTTGATGCAAGTGTTGCTAAGACCATGTGCCTGCCGTGTACGGGATGCGATTTGAATCCGCATATAGACCTTTGAAATGATTAACGAAATCAAAATCTCCCGTCGTGATATAGAGCTGATACAGGCAGAACTTGAAGCCAACAAGCCTTACGAAGCCTGCGGCGTGCTGGTGGGAACCATCAACGGCAGCACGGCGCTTGTGGAAAAAGCCCTGCCTGTGACAAATGCGAAGCGCACGAGGATAAGTTTTGAGCTTGACCCGAAAGAGCATTACAACGCATGGAACGAAGCCGAAAAGAACGGCATGGAGATTGTTGGAGTTTATCATACTCATCCCGTTTCATCTGCTGTGCCATCGCTATGGGACAGGGAAACCATGCAGAACGATACTTCTGTGTGGCTTATCGCAGGCGTTGACGGGATGAGGGCGTATGTGTGGGAGAATGGCTTGAAAATGGTAAAAATAATAGAGACATCGGTGTGCTTCTTAGAGAGATAACGCTATCAAATGCCATTGTTTTTAACACTTTTTTCTTCCAACAAAATAATGGCGTTATCAATCAGTTTTGGAACTGTAGTATTCCATTTATCATCCAAATAATTGCCCCAATTCTCAGGCAGATTCATTATTTCATACGAAAGTTCAGTAATCTCAATGTACTTCTTTAAAGATTCATCTGCATATCCATAAAAGTAAGATAGTGTGTACGTTCTGTCCATTGGCATACATACCTTTGGAAAAAGAAAGTGCAACAATTTTGAATTAGAAACTAATATACCACTAGTTTTCATTAGGCTTAAATTTCCGTAAATTTCCTGCAATATAGGTTTTAGTTTATTAAAATCTTTGATGCCCTCTTTTTCAAAGGTTTCTAAATCCTTGAATTGATCTGAACACGAACATATACTTTGTCTAAATTGATCGAAATCTTTTATTTTCGCCCGACGGCTATTCATACCCCAAGAAATAAGGGCTGCATACAACAGATCAATGTGATAATCTTTGCTCAGAAATAATTCGATATTATTGTAATCATTCCTTAATTGATAAAGTCTTTTGTAAAAATGATAAGACGGCCCTGTACCAAAATTATCATAAATTTCTGAAGACCTCTTTTTAATGGTTTCAATTATTTCCTCAATTTTTTTACTGCTGTCTTTAATCATAGACTACTTCCCTTCTTTCCTTTAAAATCCATACTTTACAACATCGCCCTCTCCAGCCCCTCCATCGCGACCTTATTCAACCGCTGCGCCCTCGCCTCGGTCTTCCCCTCTGAAAATACCCTGACCTTAGGCTCAGTCCCGCTCGCCCTCACGAGGAACCAGCCGTCCGTGTAATCCACTCGCACGCCGTCCATGTCGGAGAACCGTTCGAAATCCTGGGGAATCTCCTGCTCCAGCCTGTCCAGAATCGCCTCAGTGTCCGTACCTGCAGGAAGCGTCCTGGCATCCTTAATCTGGTAATATTTCGGGTACGAAGCCACAAGCTCTGAAAGTGTCATCCCTTCCTTTGCAAGTATCCCTGCCATCACTCCCGCCAGCATCGGCCCCTCGCGGCTCCACTCAAGAAGTACCGAGCCGTGTTCCTCAAGCCCCACCTGCGCCCCGCATAAGAGTTTTGCCTGGGCAAGATAGGGTTCCCCGACCGGCGTGTAAATAACCTCGGCGCCAAGGGTTCCGGCAACGTATTCAATGATGTTTGAAAAAGCAATCGTCACAGCTATTATCTTTTTCTTGTCTTTACATTGCTGCAGAACATGGTCTGCAATTATCGATGCAGAAAAATCTCCCTGGATGAATTTCCCGTTCTCATCCACAAACGCCGTCCTGTCCCCGTCGCCGTCATGCGCAACGCCCATATCGGCATTCTCAGAGATTACAAGTTTTTTGAGCTTTTCAAGATTCGCGTCCGTGGGCTCAGGATTTCTCTCCCTGAACATGCCATCATATTTGCAATTGAACCTCACTACTTTGTGCCCCAAACTTTCAAGGGTTTCAGGCGTCACGGTTGATGCCGAGCCGCCCCCGCCGTCAACCACAATTTTCAATGGCTTTGCGGGAAAGAGTTTTTTTACATACTGCACTATGTGGGCGCGGTATCTCTCTCCTGCGCTTCTGTCAGTCAGTTTTTTTCCTTTTTTTGCGGTCTTCTTAACCTCGCCGAAATATATTTTCTCAAGCGCAAGGTCTTCCTCAGGAGAAAAACCCATTCCCCTTTTGCTCAGGCACTTTATCCCGTTATATTCAGGCGGATTGTGCGAAGCCGTAATCATAACACCTGCATCTGCCTGCCTGCCCACTTCAAGCGAGAGCGTGTTCGGGGTTATTATCCCGAGTGTTAGCGCATTGCAGCCGTGTTCTATTATTCCCTCTACAAGTGCTTCCTCAAGCATTGGAGAAGATATTCTCGGGTCTTTTCCTATCGCAATTGTTTTTCCCTCCCCCAGATATGCTGCTAACGCGCCGCCTGCCCGTTTAGCCTTTTCGGCGCTAATCCCTTCATTAGTCCCCGTATTTAAATACGGGGTCTCTACGATGCCCCTGAAACCGAAAGTCCCGAAAAGTTTTTTTTGTTTGCGGATGTTTTTATAATCATCAAATTTCCCGGTAAATTTTTCGCATACCATAACTCTCGGATAGGTTTTTGATGTATTAAAGGATAACTAAAATTTAATCATTTATGGTCAATATAACGATTTACTCCAAAAATAACTGCCACCTGTGCGATATTGCTATGGAAACACTCCTAAAAATCCAGAAAGAATTTCCATTCTCGTTAACAGAAATAGACATTGAAAAAGACAAAGAGATATTTGAAAAATATAAGTATCTGATACCAGTAATAGAAATAGACGGCAAAAAAACCTTCACTTACAAAGTAAACGAGGCTGAATTGAAAACGATTCTAAAATTCAAATCTCAACCTCAATAAACACAGGCACGATACTTATTATCCCGCCTATGCCAAAAAGAGCAAGGGCAATATAATAATTGCCCTTTGATGCGAAATCTATACTGAACGCCAGCAGTATCAGTCCCAGTATTTTGGATACTGCATCTATGCGTTCATATTTGGACTTTGAAAGTTTCATTCTCCGTGAACTATGCCGTAATATGTGAAATACAGTACGCCAATCAGGGCTATAATCCCAAGTGCAACCGCAAGTTTTCTTCTCCTTATATCAGATGAGGGGTTCCTGTCAATAAATGGCACCAGTATCAGAAGACCATACCAGAGAATCATCGGCATAGTTACGCCTATGATTTTTGCAGGTATCGGTCCGATATCCCATGTCCAGAATTTCAGGAAACCAAAGACGTAAAGGAAATACCATTCTGGGTATATCGGGGTTGGGGTATCAAAGGGGTCAGCCGGCTTAAGCAGGCTTGCGGGGTAATACGATGCCAGTAATATGAGGCTTCCCGCAATAAGGCACATCACCACAACTTCACGAAGTAGGAAATGCGGGAAAAACGGAAGCCCGCGCACACGCACAGGTTCTGATTTCGGTTCTTCCACTTCATGTTTTTCAACTTCAATCAAGGTCATATTAAAGCCTCCCTGAAATTCCCTGTATCCGGACCATCAGGAAATGCATTCCCAGTAGAACCGCAATTGCCATGGGAAGAATCAATACATGTATGGCAAAAAACCTTGTCAGCGTCTCGGCTCCGATATCGTTCCCTCCCATCAGGATTAACGAGATATACCCGCCTATTATCGGCATTGAGCCTGCTATGCCAGTTCCAATCTTGGTCGCCCAGAATGAAAGCTGGTCCCACGGGAGAAGATAGCCTGAAAAACCGAAGGTGGTAACCGTCAGGAGCAGAAATATTCCAACAACCCAGTTCAATTCGCGGGGCTTCTTATAAGCGCCCATGAAATAAATCCTTATCATGTGAAGCATCACAGCCGCTATCATTGTATTTGCAGCCCAGTGATGCACGCTTCTCACAAGCGATCCCATCGGGACCGCTGTCATTATGGTCTGGACGCTCTTATATGCCTCTCCAGGAGTGGGCTTGTAGTACATTGCCAGGAATATTCCCGTAATAACAAGAATTATGAAACACAGGAATGCTGTCCCTCCAAGGCAATAAAGTGGATTGGAGATAACATCTTCAGGCGCAGGATGCTTGACTATGGGGGGCAGCAGGTCTCTTAATTTGAACCTGTCATCGAGCCATTTGTAGATCTTATCGAGGAATGACATTCAAGCCGCCCCCGCATAGAACGATATGGATTTGACATAATTCGGATCTTTCCAAGTGAGAGCATAAACCGCGCCATCCTTTACTGAAATATCTATCATTGGTAAAGGAGATGGGGGTGGTCCTGAGATTACAGCACCTGTATTAGGATCGTATTTCCCGATGTGACAGGGGCAATAGATCACAGTCTCATCAGGTTTCCATGAGGCGATACATCCAAGGTGAGTGCATACACGCCCGAATGCCCGGAAGCCTGCGGGCATGTGGAGGAGGACAGCAGCCTTGCCATTGAAAACAAAATTTTTTGCACTTCCTGTCGGGACTTCGTCCACCGTAGCTATTCTTACTTCTACGGATTCACCCCTTGCTTCAGTTTGCGGCCAGAGGTATTTCAATACCGCCGCCACCGCACCCGAGGCAAAAAATAATGCAACAAGACCGATTAATATCTCAGTGAGTTTCCTTCGTGTTAAGGTAATAGTGATTTTATCGTCCATGTTTTCACTCCAGCGTTGTAACGTATTCATCCTGCAGCAATCCCTTTACATAAAGATACAAAATGGCTGCAAGGATGAAAAGGAGGTATGCCAGCAGCTTTCCGATATCCTCGATAAACAGTCCCGTCGCTGCCGCCGAAGGTTCACTGGATATAATCTTCCAGACCATATCACCTGTAATTCCTGCAGCAGCAAGTGTCAGTAAAATTATTAAAATAAATGCGACCTGCGACCAGATACCTGTTTTTTCCGGCCCGTATTCAATTTTCTCGATATGCATAATTATCTCACAACCGTATTATGTAAACCACAATCAATATTAGCAAAATAACGGCCATCGCGCCCAGGCCTACATCCCAGGTGTTCATGTGGATTCCTATCTCTATATACCAACTTCATTGAGCTGCGGCGGACCGTCCCTTGAATGGCAATACGGGCAATTCCGGCTTTCCTTTACCGCATACTCAGGTCTTGCGGATGTTAAGGCTGGCAGATACGACAGGAGCACTATCGCAAGCAAAAAAAGGATTTGTAAATCTTTGTTATTCATTTATTTACACCTCATTTATTTTCTGCGCAGGAGCAGGTATATTGCAACAATTCCTGCCATGGAAGCAATCGTGCCAAATGCCGGAGTCGGTTTGGACACGGGCATGCCGGATTCCTGCTGCGCTTTCTGCGCGGCCGCTATTCCGCTATCGATTACATTTCCGAATGATGGCAGGTCAAATGCATGCCAGAGGACCGGAAGGCTGTCTCTGATTGAAATCGCGCTGTTAAGGTCGTTCTGTGCCGCCGATACGTCCATCCCTTTCTGTTTTGCCTGCTGTATATCATTATACGCCAGTTTTATCTCATTCGTCAATTTATCTGCATTCTGAAGCGCCGTGATAGCCCTGTCGGGCGCATCCGATGGGGCGATTCTCATATCGATATTATGGCACTGGCTGCAAAGATTGTGGAAATCGCTTATATTCAGAACCTTGAACTCATGCGGCCTGTGGCAGGTATCACACGTGGGAGCCTGCTGGAGTGCTTTCAATTTCTGATAATGCGCAGAATTCTTGAACTGGGATAATTCATTAGTATGGCATTTTCCGCATGTTTCGGGAACATTCCTGTAAAAGACCGTACTGCTTGAATTAGAAGACCTCTCGATGCCTATATGCGCTATTTCTTTTATATCCGAGTCCGGATTGCCTCCATGGCAATTATTGCATGTGACATTGAAAAGCGCATGTTTGGATTTTGTCCACTGTACATAATTACTTTGGGCAAATTTATTGAGGGTTGCGGTATGGCATTGAAGAGAACATGGTATGTCCCGCCCCAGATGTTGGAGTCTTATTTCATTGAATTGTTGTTCTGTCTCATTAAACGCAGAAAGTTTTTCATGGCAATTTAAACATGAATTATCTGCGATAGCCGCAGGTACGAATAAAATAGCTAATAAAAGTGGAATAACGAATAATAATGGTTTTTTAAAGTTCATTTCTGCCTCCTGTATATCAGATTCACCTTGATTCACCTAAGATCTTTTCAGGAAATACGCAACAAACAGCCCAAGTATAAAAAGGGCTGCCCCAAATCCAGGTGCCTTTGTAGCTGCTGGCGTTGCCTGGGCATAGGAGGTTGCATTCGTCGCTTTCTGTGCTTCTGCGATACCCTTTTGGACTTCAGTATCAAAAAAGGTCAAATTAAACCTGTGCCATACCGAGGGAGTATCTTTGAGGATTGCCATTGCTGAATCCAGATTTGCCTGGGCCTCGGTCACATCCAATCCTTTTGCTTTTGCAGTATTTATTGCGCTTCTGGCTTTTGAAATCTCAACCTGCAATTCACCAACCGAAGACAATGCGTTTTCTGCCTTTTGTGGCACGGATGGGTCTATTCCCGTTATATGATTATGGCAATTGCTGCAGAAATCCTCAATTTCAGAAGCGGTCAGGACACGCACGCTGTGAGCCTGGTGGCATGTGATGCATGCCGGGGCAGGTCCTTCTTCACCTGATTCTAATTTCATAAAATGCTTTGAACCCTTGAATTCCCCAAGTTCGGCCTGATGGCATTTTCCGCAAGTGTCCGGAGTGTTCGCACGTGCGATACTGATGTTTGAAAGACCCACATGTGCTTCCTGCTTTGATACCGCGGATGCATTACCCCCATGGCATTTTTCGCATGTTACATCAAAAAGGGCATGCGTGGATATAGACCACAAAGCATAGGTGCTGGCCGTGGTCTTGTTTAGTTTATCTTCATGGCACACTATTGAACACGAAATGCCGCTTTCAAGATGCTTGATACGTATATCAATAAATTGCCTCTGTTCTTCTGTACTAAAAAGCAATTTGCGATGGCAATCTGCACAAGAGTTGTTGGGCAAATTTGGCGTTGCCGCTATCGCAGGCTGAATAATTAGCATAGATATTGCCACTACCACAAAAACTATTCCTATTATGATGCTTGAACCGTTTTTTAATCGCATATGAGTAACTCCTATCCATCATTAATAATGAAGTATTGGTTATACTTGCAATAAACCATAATAAACTTATCCTTTAGGAATTCCAGAATCAACAGGAATGATTTAAAAACCGGATAAGAGCATTATCCCTTAACCTCGCGCCGCCTTTCACTCCTGTATTCGTCCACAAGCGACTTGAGCCACTCCTCTTTGGCAGCAATCTTTCTCTGTTCTGCCTTCCTGTTCCACTCTTCAATCGCATTCTTAATATCATCAGGGTTAATCACAGCAAGCTCTTCGGCAGGGTCGAACTGGATATTCACATCCTTTGCTTTTAAAACAGGCATGCCAAGATTGAACAGTTCCTCTTCCGCCGCATGTGACATATCATTGCAGATTATAATAGCCCGCACGCCCAGATCAGAGAGCATTTTAGCTGTAATACTCCCGCCGCCGCTTGCATCCTTGAGGAGTATTAGATCGTCTTTCTTGATTCCCACCTCTTCCTGCGTCTTAAGGATGCTGTCTTTTGTAAAGGCGGATATTATCTTTACAGGGAGCGCCCTGCCGCTTATTTCAAGCCTGCGGATATGTTTCAGTCTATGTATCCTTTCGTTTAAATATGAAATTTTTTTATTGTTTTCAGATATCCGCTTCCGCAGGTGGGCAACCTCTTTATCCCGAACCCGTATGATTTTTTCTTTTTTAAACTGTTTATAGGCTTCAGACCTCTGTTTTTCGATGAATTCCCCAAGTTTTCTAAGTTCTTCATCTTTAGTATCAAGTTCAATTTTCAATTCATCCTGGTACTTTTTCATTTCCCCGATGCTTTCCTCATATTTTCTGATTAGCTCCCTGGAATGAAGAGATTCTTCATCCTTTATCAAGGGAACTTGGGCGACCTCCGGAGCTTTTGTTTCTTTTTTGGTCAGTTCCAGTATTGCAGCATCTACAGCCTTACCCCTGACAACCTGTGCAATAATTTCATCAGCATCCACTCCATGAGGTATTTTAATACCCGTAAGGTGTTGCAAACTCAATTTTATCCCCGGCTGTCAGGATAACATCCGGCGAGCCCGATACTGCGTTGAATGCACGGCGGATTTTTTCAACTGCATTCGGGGTCGGGAATACATCGCTTGCGATAATAAGTGGTCTTCCCTGTTCTGCGATCATTTCGATAACATCAGGAATTGATATGGTTCTTGAACTGTGGAGCATCTGAAGCTCGCCTTCAAGCGTCAGGACCGCGATTGCGGTTGTTGTACCGGGGTCTATACCCACTATGATATAATCCCTTTTTCTGGTTTTAAGGGGTTTAAATGCAAGAGCATCGCGTTCTATACTTTTTACATTCACCTGCACATCGCCGTATTTTCCGGAACCGATATGAACCTGGCTTCGAGGACCGTGCATCTTGCGCCTGTACCTGTTCTGGCTCCATCCTCCCCTGCCGGGTGAGCGCGCCCTGCTGACTTTGATTATTGTTTTTTCCTCAAAAGCAGAAACCTCATATCCTATACCCATCCGGGCAAGCCTGGCGCAGGCAAGGGCTTCCGCATTGGGGTCGAACCTGTCAAATATGATTCCCTGCTGTTTTGCAAGTTTTACAAGGGGCAGAAGGTTTTCGCCGCCCGTTACCTGGATGAGTTTCGTGTTAGCAGGCAATTTCGAAAGAATTGATGCAAGTTCATGCTTACCAGAGGCAAGCTCGAAAATATTATCAACCGCGATTAAAGCCGGTTTCTCCTGCCATGCCATCCTGAGCAATTTCTGCCTGCTTACCATACGGTGATGCTCGGCTTCGCTCCCTTTCAGGATTACAACAGCATACCTCGGCTCTTCTTTAGCCCGGACTGAACCTTTTGCGATATCTATCCCAAAAATAACATTTTCCTGCATAATCAGGTCACTATGGTGTTAATCACTTCCCGGATATCCCTTTTAATCCTGTATTTCCTGTTAAAAAAGGACAGGACGCATCCTTCGGGATTGACGAATATATTAAATTCACTCAGGTCTCCATGGATTATACCGAGCCTGTATGCCTTTCTCACCTGTTCCAATATCTCATCAAGGTACCAGTCCGGCTCGTCTATCTTTGTATGGGCAAGCTCCTGCCCTTTTGCAATGGACATCACGATTGCATGCCTGTTATAATCAACAGGCTCGGGAACACTCACCTCAGGATAAAGGGTTTTTAAGGCATCATATTCCCGTTTTGCTGCAAGGCGCGAGGCATACAGCCAGGAAAGGTGTTTTCGCTCCCCGATGTGTTCCCTTTTTATCCTGACCTTTTTGAAACTCATCTTTCCTTCCCTGTGGAATTTTATGATAACCTTCCGGTCAATGATGCCACCTTTAGCTTCGTAGACAACCGATTCTTTCTTCCCAACCCCGATTTCATCCCCTAATGCATTTACTGAACCCCTTTTCACAAACGCATTCAGCGCCAGCAGGTCATAAGCCTCAAAATATATCCTGTACCCTTCATACGCCTGGATATTCCTGTGTATAAGCTTATTTACTGCAAGATTTGAAAGGATGTAACTGACTTCTTTTAACTCATAATTTGTAAAACTGGCAATTTCTTCAATAGGAACCCATTCATAGAATTTCATTTTGTTCTCGATAGCAATGAGAACCCGAAATTCTTTATTTGTGGTGTTAAGAAACGTATCCGAAATACTTTCAAGCATCAATTACTAATATACTGCTGACTATAAAAAATGATAATAAAAAAATAAAAGAAGGGGTATTACCTTCTTCCCCTGCCGCCCTTTTTATCACGTGAATCCCTTCTACCGCCCCCGCTGCCGCCTCCACCGCCGTATCCGCCGCGCCTGAATCCGCTAAACTCAGTGCCGCTGCCGTACATGCTGCCATACCCACCGCCGCCGCCTCGTCCTCCGCCACCTCCACCGCCGTATCCGCCGCTGCTCCTTGGCCGCTCGGGCTGTTCCACATGCTTATCCGAAATATTGGGCTCTGTATTGACCTCGGTGAGCGGTTCTTCGGATAACAGCATCTTCCCGTATTTTCCTATGTTCAATCTCATGGAGTTCCTGACGACTGAAATATAACCATTCTGGATTGATATCGTATCGTCTGCCGCTATTTTCCCGATCTGGTCATCCCATAAAGATAATAATATGCTTCCGGTCGCATCGGCTACTTTTACTTCACAGACGCGTTTATCTCCGAATTTTGAATGTATGTCCTTGACCTCTCCTATTTCGATTACCTTAAGAGTGGCGTTGACATTTTTTGAATTCTCGTTCATATCCTTTACATTGAAATTTGTAGGCGTGGTTTCCATTTTAATACCTTGTTTCGATTTTAACTTCTGCACCCCAGATGTATTTCACCTGTTCTTTGAGTTAGAAGAAGCATATACAACATGGCTGATTTATTTAATATAGTTTCTGCATAGACCAAAATAAGAACGGCAGTTTATCAAGGATATACATCATGCATATTTTGAGACTCACAAGATTGATATACTGCAAAAACCTTACATTAGTCAGGGAGGTAGAGGATGGAAAAGGGTGAGTTCGAAGATCTCGGCAGGGATATCTGGATGCGGGTACTACGTAAAACTTGGCAGTCTCCTGATTCTTTCAATGAAAAACACGGGTCTTTTTATAGTAATGAAAAAAGCAGACCCGCATATAATATATCCATGCCCGGGCAAAAATATTAAAATTCAAATTCCATGCCGTCATGGCCCAGGGGCCATTGCCTGATGGATTCATCATGGGGCGGGAACTTATGGCTCATATGGGTAAGCACGACCGTCTTTGCCTGCAATTCCGAAGCGAGGTCTATCGCTTCCCCGGCGTTCATGTGTTTGGGGATTGTTCCCCTTGGCGGGATTATTGCGTCTGCAATAAGGAGGTCAGGCCTGAACATCAGGCTGAGGCTTTTACTGGGGATGTCCCTTGAGGTGTCGCCTGTTATCACAATCTTTCGGTCTCCAAAAGTCAGCAGCACACCCGCCGATTCTTCGATAGGTGGATGCGTGACTTCAAGCAGGGTTATGCTAAGACCGATTAACTCAAAAGGCTCATAAAAGTTCACGTCATGCCTTCTTGGCTTCATAAAATACAGGTAATTCATTATATAATCAAGGGTTCTTTTGAGCCCGTACACGTTGACATCGTTCTGGACCCTGTAAAAATCCCCGAACCCGGCATAATGGTCGTAATGCGGGTGCGTCCAGATTACCCCGTCAACATGGCTTATGCCTTTTTTCAAAAGCTGCCACCGGAGGTCAGGGCTCGTATCGATCAAAAGCCTGCCATTATCCGATTCCACAAGTATGGAAAACCGAAGCCTCCTGCTTTTTCCTCCTGCATGAGCGTCCAGGCATGTGGGGCAGGAACACCCAAGCTTTGGCGTACCAACGGCATCGCCGGTTCCGAGCAGGGTAATCTTCATGTTTTTTCATCCAGTGCCTTCAAATGAATCCTTTTATTGAATTCTGTAATTCCCCGCAGTAAATCCGGCTGACCAAGGACTGTTCTTTCGGTTATAAGACCATTAAGCACTGCTTCCCGGACAATTAACCGCAGGTCGGAACCCGAGTATCCTTCTGTCTTTTCCGCAATCTCTTCCGTATTGAAGGTACCCTCTATGTCCCTTAGCACGATATCAAGTATCTTTTTTCTCATATCCTTATCAGGGAGCGCGAATTCTACTATCTCATCAAACCGCCTCCAGGCCGCATGGTCAAGTATTGCGGGATGGTTCGTTGCTCCGATAAGAAGAACCCCATCCTCAACCAGACTTATCTCATCTATA
Source organism: Candidatus Methanoperedens sp. (assembly GCA_027460605.1). Lineage (GTDB taxonomy): Archaea > Halobacteriota > Methanosarcinia > Methanosarcinales > Methanoperedenaceae > Methanoperedens. The sequence continues at coordinate 715 of JAPZAN010000090.1, read as the reverse complement.
GCCTTCAAAAGCGTGTTCACAGCCCTTTTTAATGCGGCATGCTCGTCCGTAGCCCTGGCTTTTGCCACGAAATCGAATTCATCGATGAAAAGTATGCACGGGCTCAGGCGTCTTGCAAGTTCAAAAACCCGGTCGATGTTCTTTGCCGTCTCGCCAAGATACTGGTCTGCAATCTGCGAAAGTTTTACTTCCACTATCGGGATTCCAAGCCTTCCTGAAAGAGCGCGCGCAACCGAGGTTTTCCCTGTTCCCGGGGGTCCAACGAACAAAAGTTTTCCTATTTCCCGAAGTCCTATCCGCTTCAGGTAATCGCGGTACTGGATGGCTTTTGTCATTTTCTCTATCTCGTCCTCCTGCGCTTTTGTGAGGACGAGGTCCTTAATATCCTGCTTTATATCTTCCGGGGCTGCGATATGCGCCAGCTTTAGCATCTCCTCCGAGCCCTTTTCGGATTCTATGCTTTTAATCAGGGATAATATCCATTCCCTGCCGCTCTCTTTTGGCATGTTGGACGCTTTCGCCTTTGCAAAACTCACAGGAAGTGAATCATAGTTTTCAAAAAATGAGGCAAGTACGGGGTTCTTGTTGATGTTTTCAACAGCATCGGGTTGCTTTGCAAGCCACTTTGTCGCAAGGTCGAAAACAGTGAGTTTTATTTGTGACCCGAACTCTTCGAATTCAAGGAAAGGAAGCGCTTTTGTGCTGTTTTTTACAT